>NZ_JAUBQB010000003.1:0-82630 GCF_036701035.1 Microcoleus sp. Pol7_B2
TAATGAATCCCAAACATCTCAAAAACTGGTTTGCTAATTGCTGCTACTGTACCTCATAACATCCGGAAGTGCTGTAACAAATTACCAAGTCGGGTCAACATACAGATTAATTGTCACTTGCTTTTTCCCCGAAGGAATGCCGGAAATACAAGCACAAATCGTATCTCCGCCATCAATCTCTACTTCGCAAGCGTGACAAGAACCCATGAGGCAGCCAGTAGGAATAGAAACCCCTGCACGTTTGGCTACATCTAATAAAAGCTCTCCCGGTTCAGCTTCAACTGTCACGTTATCAGGTAAAAAACAAACTTTTGTCATTAAATTTGAACCTCAACTCTAATAAACAATAATCAACTGTTAACTGTTAACTGTTAACTGTCAACAGTCAACAGTCAACTCTTAACTAATTAACCTAAAATATGCTTGATATCTAAATGCTTTTCCACGGTATCTGCTAGAGAGTCTAACAGAGTTTCTCGGTGTTCTCGGTAATTAGGAATACCTGTAGGCAAGGCGCGGAGTCCCCGCTGCTGCCGCAAGTGATTTAACCAAGCTCGCCGCCAAGCTCCGTTGTCAAAGATGCCGTGCAGGTATGTACCCCAAATTGATTGAGAAGTATTGACAATGCCCAAACTAGCATCGTCAAATAGCGCTTGAGTCAAATCTGACTCTAGGATTTGCGTTTTTCCTTGATGAATTTCGTAACCGGAAACGGGCAAACCCGGTTGAGGATAGTTAGATGTTACGATGCGTTGGCGGGCAATTTTGTTCGGTGCCATCGCAGTTTTCAAAGGCAGCAACCCCAATCCTGGAAATTCTCCCTTTTCTCCCTCAACGCCTTCTTTATCCGTGATACTTTGTCCCAGCATCTGAAAGCCGCCACAAACTCCCATGACTGTACCGCCAGCTACTAAATAATTTTGAATAGCTTTTGCCATACCTGTTTGGCGCAGCACCTGCAAATCGGAAATTGTAGTTTTAGAGCCTGGTAAAATCACGGCGTCTGGATGGCCTAACTGGTCTTTTGGGCTGACATATTTGACGCTGACGCTAGTTTCCGACTCTAACGGGTCAAAGTCGGTAAAATTGGAAATTCGGGGCAGGCGGATGACCGAAATATTGATGTCGGTTTGAGAATTGGGAGAACGCCGATCGAGCAAATCGAGAGAATCTTCTGAGGGAAACACTTCGTCTATCCAAGGAATCACCCCAACTACCGGGATTCCCGTCCTTTCTTCTAGCCAAGTCAGCCCCGGATCTAAGATCGATTTTTGTCCTCGGAACTTATTAATAATGAATCCTTTAATTAAAGCTCGTTCGTCGGGATCGAGCAATTCCAAAGTACCGATAATGTGAGCAAAAGCACCGCCGCGATCGATATCAACTACTAGCAAAGTTCGAGCCTTTAAATATTTAGCTACCCGCATATTTGTTAAATCGCGGTGTTTGAGATTAATCTCAGCAGGGCTACCGGCTCCCTCACACACAATCATGTCAAATTCTTGGCCGAGAAATTCTAAAGATTCCCGAATAGCTTGCCAGCCGAGATCGAAATACTGCTCGTAATATTGAGATGCTCGCACATTGGCGATCGCGCGGCCCTTGACAATTAATTGAGAAGTCATGTCTCCTTGTGGCTTGAGCAAAATCGGATTCATTTCTACCCAAGGTGCGACGCCCGCAGCCCAAGCTTGCACTGCTTGAGCGTAACCAATCTCTCCGCCGGCCGCTGTGACATAGGAATTCAGTGCCATATTCTGACCTTTAAACGGAGTTACCCGCCAGCCTCGCCGAGAAAAGATTCGACACAAAGCTGCCACGAGTAAAGATTTCCCTGCGTGAGATGTTGTTCCCACGACCATAATTGCTTTCATAATATTAAGGGAGAAGGAAGTTCGGCAACGCGCAGTGTAAGGGATTTAATATCTATTCCCGTTCCACCGTCCGTGATTGTTGATTGTTGAGTGTTAACTGTTGACTCGGAGCCTAAAAACTAAATGGTTGAGTGTTAACTGTTGACTCGATTTTATTATTCCGATGCAACCGGAAACGATATAACGGATATAACGGATTTAACCGATCGATGTTGAGGACTGAAGTCAAGCGTGAAGGAAGAGGGCAGAAGAAAAAAGTAAGAAGTAAAAAGTAAGAAGGCAGAAGGCAGAATCAAAAAAAATTCTGGTTTCTACCTTTTGCTTTTTGCCTCAAGATAACGGCTTATCTTCGCCGGATACATTCTCAGACTTGGATTCATCGGCCGCTTGAGCAGCTTCTACTAGATCAGGAGGGGGGGGATTCGGGGGAATCAATTCCGGTTGTTCTCCCTCAGAAGATGGTTTTTTATCTGTGGATTCGATCGAAATCACTGATACTGAAACCGTTTCCACCTGCACGCTCAACCCAGGTTCTCCCGGTACTTCTATCTCTACAGGCTCTGTCATTTCCACCACAGTCATTTCTATAGATGCTGCTGGGGCTTCTGCTTCGGGTACGCCTGCTGCTGCTTCCGGTTCACCAACCGCAGCCAGCGGTGTCTGGGTTTCCAGAGATACAGCAGGGGCTTCTGCTTCTAGTACGCCTGCTGCTGCTTCCGGTTCACCAACCGCAGCCAGCGGAGTCTGGATTTCAGCGGACGATCGATCTTCGATCGGAGTTTCCCCTATTTTGTCAGAACTCGCGGTTTCTGTGGCCATCAAAAAGGCCATTGCTTCAACATCGTTGGGAAACGGCACTCCTTGGCTTGTTTCCACAACAGTGTTGCTGCTTTCGGCTGCCACTTCCGCAGCCGCCTGGGCTAATTCGGATTCGAGAATTTGGTCGATACCCGGTGCAGGAGTTGCCGTTACTTTAGATTCAGGTGCGATCGATTCTGGAGTCGCTGAAGGTTTTGGCGTCTGGGGAGTTGCATCAGACTTGTTTTTACCCGCACCGAGTCCTAACATACCGCCGAGACTATTTTTGAAATTGCCGAACAGACTTCCGAAACCGCCGGATTTTTTAGCTGGTTTAGAAGGAGTAGGAGGAGTTGGGGCCGCCGCCGCTGCAGCTGCCGCCTGCGACTCTTTAACGGCTGTCCTCCATTCTGTTTCCTCGTCAAAATCATCTGCTTCTGGCTGCTGTGGAGGTTCTGGCTGAGCCTCTGCTGGCTCCACACTTGGTGCAACGGCTATTTCTGAAATTTCTAGAGGTAGAGGTGGAGGAGTGAAGCTGCTGGCTGCTGATTCTGTTAGGGGTTGTGAAGTCTCAGCAGCAGGAGTTTCGACTGAAAACACTGGTATTTCTGCAATTGCAGGTGGTTTCGAGTCGGGAATTTTCAAGTCAGGGGCGATCGCACTTTCTGCCGTTGCCTCGTCGATCGCACTTTCAGCAATACTTTCAGCTATGGGGGGAATCGCCGGCTGTCCCTCTAGCTTTACCTCGCCCTTATCTAGAGTGGGTGCTGGAACTGCATCAGTTTTCGGTTTGGGCGATCGAACAAACTTAGGTTTTTTCGCTGCAGGTTCTTGTTTCTTGGGAAACAAGCCCGCCAACAGTCCACCTGCAGCCCCCGGCAAAATGACCGACTGAGGAATCGGCGTTTGCTCAGCAACGGGTGTCACCTGCCGGCGCAAAGTCAGAGTTTCCCAGGCAAACCAGCCCAACATCGCCACGCCCGCCATTTGACCAAGCAGGAGAGCACCAGTAATTCGTCCCGCACAAGCCCATAAAATTAACGCATAAAAAAGTCCTACCCCGCTCCAGGTAAAATCACTTTTGCGGTGCACTTCTGGAAAAAAGAAGGCCGCCATGTAAATACTGAAGCTGCCTAGACCGACCGCCAACGCCAGAATGTATGCAAGCATCTTGTCGGTACCTCCGCTGTGTCAAATAACTTCTACGCGCTAATTCTACCTTTGAGAGAGACTCAACGGCTTCTTTCTCTAGGACAATTCTTGATTTGTAGCGAAGTTCGGCAACGAACCGATGTAAGGAATTTAACACGTTCAACGGATGCTGGCGGTAGAAGTGCGATGAAAGATTTCCCACTCTCCCCCACTTCCCTACTGCCCATCACCCCCCATCCCCACACCCCCTATCCCCATCACCCCCTTCTCAGTGGTGATAGATGTCACTTAACTATGCCCGTGCGATCGCACCAAGCGACTGAGGATGTTTATATGTTGTAGGTGTAAGAGGAATTATGCCCTAGGGCGTATGTATGGGAGACAATGCCATGTTAGAAAAATTATTATTAGCGGCCGGCTTAACTTTATCGCTTCACATATTTCCCGGACTAAGCACTTCCGCGAAATTACCGAAAAATTTGGTATTGCAATCGAGCGAGCGTCCGGCTCAAACCGTGAAACTTCCCATCGTTGCAGTACCTGCGGGCATCAAGCCGAATGTCCAATCCTAATGATACGTGCCAGCTCATACGTGCAAGTGCGATCGGACTTAGGCAGAGCCTTTATAATATTTTTTTCAAGCTGTTCTCTTTTTTATGTGACTGTTCACAACTCATCAGTTTGTAGTCAGGGCTTTAGTCCTCATTAATATCACCTAATAAGGACTAAAGCCCTTACTACAAACCCTAGGCAAATAATTAGTAGCAGATAGAACATTAATTCCCATAACATACTAAACAAATCTCAACATTAGGTTGTGTCACAGACACATTCAAACCTTAAAAAACTTGGGAAACCTTGAGTAAAGGGTCAAAATAGATATATGATGTCAGATTGAGCTTAAAGCTAATAAGCACATTGACTATTAAATCAAGGAAAGTGAAAATGGGACTTAGTGATATTCTCTTGAATGAAAACCACAGAGAAACTTTTGTTGATGACTGTGTAAAGTTGATAGACCAACAAGTTGCTGCAGCGTCAGGATTGGGTGGTATGGCTCTGAAAGCTGCCTACTCTACTGTCAAGGGGATACGGGCTGACTATTGCGCCCAAGTCGTCGATCAACTTCTACCAGAAATCTCGATCGCACTCGATCCGATGTGGACTGAAGCCGTAAACAATGGCAACCCAGTCGAATATTTTGCTCAAAGAAAAGGTGAAGTAGCAGACGAATTGCTCCAGATAAGTGACAAAAGGGTCGAGAAAAGCACAAGAGGGATGGTTAAAGGCGCCTATGCCAAACTCCGCCCCTCCGCTAAGACTTACGTAGAAAAGGGAGTACCGGATTTAGCCCAAATTATTAATAAACATAGTGCGGCCTGATAAGTGAGCAACGGCTAAAAAACAGGATAGCCAGATACCCGGCTTCTTCCAGAAATCGGGTATCTACAATCAGACTTATTCGTAAGTTTGCAGTTAGGAGGGAGAGTCCTAATTTTATGCTTATCCATTGCCAATTACCCACTGATTTGCAGCAAATATTTTCAACATCGCCTGTCCGGTAATTCCCAACCCCAAAAACGTTACAAACATCGCACTAATCGCCGGCAGAAATTTAACTGCTGTTATCTGTTTTGGCAGTTTATCAAAATTTCGTTTGGCATAAACTAAGATTAATCCGATCGCACTCAGCACTAAAGCCAATCCCAAACTAAACGCTACCACTAGCGTCATTCCCAAACCAACATTGTCCAAAGCCGACGCGCTCAACAGCATCACCAAAGCGGAAGGACAAGGCAACAAACCGCCAGAAATTCCCAACGCTAATAAGCTTTTCCAAGTAATAGCAGAACCGTCAGCACCGGGAGGCAAATGCGAGTGAAGGCGGCCGTCTCCGTGATGGTGGTAGTGGTGAGATATATCGGGTTTTACAGGCTTGAATTCTCGCTCCCAACTTCCCCTACTCAAAAGATTTACTGGTTCTTCACATTCCGCAGTAAGGGCTTTACTCCTTAAAAACCAGTTTTTATTAAAAATTTTAGTTTTGATTTTTTTGATAACTTCAGTCCTCACTACCAACCTAGTCTTAATTTTTGATAATAGTAAGTTGAACCCGATTAAAGCTACTAATAAACCAGAGATTAAACTCAGCCAAGGATCTAATTTTTCCGCGTCGATCAAGTTAGAAGCAAACAAAGTAATTCCGCCCACAGCAAACACGCCGGCAGTGTGAGTAATTGTAGTGGTCGCTGCTAGAAATAAAGCGTGTACCGGTGTAGCGCGCGAACCAACTAAATAAGCGCCGACTATGGTTTTTCCGTGTCCGGGCGACATCGCGTGCACGCATCCCCAAGCAAATGCTCCCGCTACTGCTAGCAGTAAACTCCAACCGGAATCCCAGATAGATTCCTTTCCTGCTAACAAAAAGTCGCGGTTTTGCGGCGTAAACACAAAGCTTTTTACAGCACCCGCTTGTACAATCGTAGCTTGGCAGCTAGCTGTCGGAACTTCGGGCAAAAACAGATTGTAATTAATCCGCAATTTCTCTGGTTTGGAGATGGAAATTGAGTCAGGTAAACCGGGGGTTGTATCTTGAGAAGGTGCGGGCCAGGTGTAGTCTAAAATTAAGGTGCTGTGGGTATTGGGCTGCTGGATAACACTGGCGCTTTTAGCTGCTATTTCTAGCGGTTTTACTGCTACGGAGGCTTGAATGTTGCTACTTTTGGTGAGGCGGATTTGTTGGCTAAAAAACTTTTCTAGCTGTGTTTGGTGGCTGCGAACTTCAGCAGGTTGTAACTGGCTGTCTCGATTGTCGTCGGCGAAGTTTGTTAAGCCGGTTGGGAAAGTTAATGTTATTTCGGTTTGCAAATCGTTGACTACTATTTCTGCTACGGATAAGTCTGACCAGTGCGAGTAAACGGGTCTGGTTGAGGTTGTTAATAACAATGAAAGTGTGAGGAAAAATAGGATAAATAATTGGGAAACTCGGTTCATTTTGTACTGCATAAATCCCGGTTTTTTTAGTGATATTCGGATGAATTATTTGTTTTTGTTGTGATTTTTCCAGCGCGCTTACCCGCAAGCCCGCCGGGGATTGAAATCCCCGTCTCATAGCGAAAGTCAATTAAAACCGACTGAATAGCTAATCAAATTTAACAATTGTGCATTTCAGTCCTATGCAAGAGGACTTAAGCTTTGAGCCAGGGGTTGAAACCCCTGGCGGATTGACGGAATGGCGAACTTGGCCGAATGGCTGCTATTAGCTAATCTCAAAATTCATAACTTCCCAAACCCAATGCTTGGCGGGATCGATCGTCAAAACTCGGGTCAATTTCCTTGGACTTTTGAAACAAAGCGCGAGATTCAGCATCCTTACCTAAAGTCCGGGCGATCGCACCAGCCCGGTAAAACATCCCCGCATCCCGAATCCCCGATCGCACTATTTCGGCCATCACTCGATCAGCTTTTTGCCATTCCCCAGCGGCGGAAAGCGCCCAAGCCAAAGTATCCAAAGTTACAGCATCCCGCCGAATTTTCACCTCCTCCTGCATTAACGCCAGCGCTTCGGTGACATCCTGCGATCGACCTTTTTCCAGCAGCAAACTTGCCAAATCGCGTCGGTGGCCAAAACCAGTAGATCCAGAAACCTGTTCCTGTCGCAGCCCCGCTTCTGCTTTGTCGCGAAGTCGCCGGGATTCGATCGCATCTCCCTGCAAATCCTTCACCCTCGCCATACCGCGATCGACAATGCGATCGAACACAGTCGCAACCCCGCCAGAATAGGCAGAAACCTTGCTGTAATAGCCTTCCGCCTCGCGATAATTGCCCTGCCGCGTCTCCAAATCCGCCAAATAAATCAGCGCCAGCGGGTATCGCGGCACCAACCGCAGCGCCTCCAAAAACAGCGCTTTCGCCTGCACAAACTGCCCGCGACGCGCGTAAAATCGACCCAAGAGCGATCGGGCCCGTGCCGAACCAGCAACTTCTCCCGGTTCCTCCGCCGCCATTGCTTGGCGGTAATCCCGCACAACCTCAGCATCTCTGCCCTGAGACTCTCTCACTAAAGCTCTCAAAGTGAAAGAACCCAAGTTAGGAATGCGGTTAACTAAGGCTTCTGCGGCTGCATTTGCCTCGCTCACTTTACCCATCGCTAAGTGAGATGTAACTAAAAGGGCGATCGCCTCTTCATTGTCAAAACCCACCTGTTTAGCAAAGCGCAAAGCAGTAGCAAAATCGTGTCTCGCCTCGGCAATTCGAGCTAAAACTAACAGCGCACCTTGGTTGTCAAAAGGCAAATCGGCGATCGACCTTTGGGCCGCTTGTTCTGCCAATAAAAACCAACCTCCCTCCCCAGTAGCGCGAGCCATTTTTAAATAAGATCCCGCCAGTGCCGCCCGGTTCAAACCGCTGCGGGAATCAACTGCCAACCGCTGCTGGTAAAAAGCAATCTCTTGCTGAATTGCTTCCTTTTGATTGGGATTATTTCTCAAACTTTCTGAAAAATGATAGCGGTAATTAGTATCGAGATTTTTGGGGCTTTTGTTAGAAAAATTTTCTGAAAGCAAACGCCAATTAGGAGATAAATTTACTACTACCATCCCAAATAAAGGAACCGCTACCAGCAGCCACCACGAGAAAATATCCGATTTTATTTCCTGTTTAGTTTTACTTTTCATACATCCGCGTTAATCAGCGTTCATCTGCGGTTAAAAAAAGGATTTTACCTCTGTCATTAGTCAATAAACAATAACTAATGACAGATTACTAATGACTAATCACTAATTAGGCAAAGCCAAATAAGGAAAACTCGGTTCTAAAGGTTTGTGTCCCTGAGCCGGATTTCCCGGAGTTCCGTTATATGAAACGTTATCGCCAACCGGAGAACCCACCAAAGCTCCCAGAGTGATATCAATAACGTCGTCCATCAGCATACGACCTCCGATCAAGCTTCCTTGAGCATTTGTAGCGCTAGCGTAGCCGCTGGTTTTTGTGGTATCGATCCGCATGACATCGGGCAAGAAAGCTCCGGCGATCGCATTTGGATCGACATTATCCCGACCGTCCAAAAGATCCACAGCATTCAAAGTAGCAACAGCTTCCTGTCGCACCGGAGCAGCAGCAGCGCTCAAATCCAATCTCGGAGAAATATTATTAAATGCCTCCAGATAAGCGGGAGAAACTATCAAACCCTCATTAATTGCAGGTCTCGCCAAACGCTCGAATTGTTTGAAACCGCCAGCTCCATCCCGGATCGAAACTGTTGACCAAACATCAAAAGTATTCGCCCCAGTTCCTGCTTGCAAGAAAGCTTTTGGAACGCGCACAGCAATTGTATTGACGTTGTAACCTTTAGTAAAGTCCACCGCTTGATTCGGTTGTTTAAAAGCAGTGCGCGGCCCTGTTCCCAAAGCTGCAGCGCGAACTCGGAAAAATTGTTCCACATCAAAGAAAAACGGGTCTTCGCGTAAACCCGCAAATACAGTCAAGTTAGAACCGCCCACAGGTACTGTATTCAAAACAGCATTAGAATTCAGCGGAGTTGTGGCAATTAGCCCGCCGTTAACTGTAGTCTTAGCAACAGTCTCCGAGCCACCGCGAACAACAGTTACAGCTACCGCTTGCATACCTTGATTGTTAGGCGGACTGAAGGCAAACCGCAAGATAATATCCGAACGTCCAGTAGGTGTAGAATTCACGTCACCTACCTGGGTGATGTGAAATTGGTAGAGGGCTGTAGTGCTGAAATAATATTGATAACGGGCTACAGACCTGGGATTTGAATTCATGGTAAATACTAAATCCCCGTCCGCAGCACCGGAGTTTTGGTCTTTTTCGCGATATACGTACAGGTCAGTTAAATTTACAGCGCGACCTTTGATATCTACTTCGCCGTCGTCGTGGTCAGAAGCGACAATTATCCCTGGAGTTAATAGAGCAATTAGAGCTACTTCAATAGCTAGTATGGTTCGGCGAATTTTTTTTGTGAGCTTCACAGTTAGCACCTTTATTTCAATGAGATTTTTCCACAAATCAGTGGTAAATAACCCGCATTCGCAGGTTTTACTTTTGTAGCAACAGGTTGAAATCTGTCAACCTGTCGGGCTTTTGCGCTGTTGCTTAGCCTTCTCCTACTGGTGGTATACGAAGGTTTGGCAATTTTGGATCTGTGCTGCCCGACTAATTTATGTAAAAAAGTGTGTTATTGAGGATTTACTCGTTCCCGGACTATGCTTGGGAATGCCCGATCCGAGACAGAGCCTCCCTCGCTCTACTGGAGACAGAGCCTCGCTTCTATGGGTTTCCATGCTCTGCTTGGGAGCGAGCAGACAGAGCTTAGGAACGAGTTAATGGCGCGGTTTTGACTGTTCAGGCTCAGGGCATTTCTTCGTTGTGCATAAAGCGGATTGTTAAGTGGCAAAAAAATTACTAATCAGGTGGTAAAATTCAAGATAACTTGGGATTTTAAAAATTCAAAGCACGAAAAAATTAGCCCGGAAAAGCATACTCCAGGTTGTACCTCAGGCTTCAAACTTACAATTATGTTCTGTAGTGATATACGCCGAAATTTTAATTTTGGATCTGTGCCGTCAAAACAAAAATTTTGGGTACACTGAAATGACAGGCCAGAAGTTAGGCGATGAATCGCTGCTTTTAGTGCAGATTGCCCAGAAAGACCAAACGGCATTAGCTAAACTTTACGATCGCTACGGTCGCCCAAGTTACGCTCTCGCTTACAAAATTCTGGGTTCGGTAGAAGAAGCTGAAGAAGTTGTACTCGATGTTTTTTCCCAAATTTGGCAAAAAGCAGCAACTTACGATCCTTCTCGCAGTCGAGCAGATACCTGGTTGTTCATGCTTACGCGCAGTCGTTCGCTCGATCGCCTGCGAGCGATCCAGCGAACAGTCCGGGCGGCTGAAGCTTGTCTGGAAGATGCTAAAGTACCCATCTCTAGCGTTGCAGAACCGATGGAAGATGCAATGTTTAAAGAACGCAGGGAACAAGTCAAAGCAGCCTTAGAAAAATTGCCAAAGGAACAGCAAGAGGCGATCGAACTCGCCTACTACCAAGGGCTGACTTGCACGGCGATCGCAGCTAAAACTGGTATCCCGACAGGTACAATCAAAACCAGAATTCGATTGGGTATTTCCAAATTGCGTCAAGCTTTAAGCGAACAATTCTTTTAGACTGTTAAAAAACTTAAATTTTGTTTTTTAACAATCTAAAATTATACCATTTCCCATCATCTATCTTGAGTGCGAGGGCAGCGAACCAATCTCAAATTTAAAATCAACTTAGGCTGAATTACAATTAATGGCGGAAAACAGATGGAAATGATGCCAGACGAGGAGTATAAAATCCTTGCAGCCCTTCAAGCTCTCGATACCCTCGACGAGTCAGAACGCGGCGCATTTGCAGAGAAATTGAAAGAGTCCGCAGAACTGACAAGTGAATTAGCAGCTTTTGAAGCGGCAATTGCCGCGATCGCCTACACAGCCCCCCCAGTGCCCGTCGCCCCCGACCTCAAAAACCGCCTGTTCCAGCGCATAGCAGAACTGCCGCCAACCCCGGTAGAATCAGTGAATTTAAAGCCAATTGTTACTTCCCCAACAGAGAACAATACTCCATCTTTAATAGTGCGATCGCACGATGTCAAATGGAAATCTTATGGAGTTTCGGGAGTCTCGTTTGGCAAGCTTTATATTGACAAAAAAAAGCGCGAAATTACCTGCTTGATGCGACTAGAACCGGGAGCAACATTTCCCCTGCACCGACACGCTGCCTCGGAGGAAGTGTTTGTATTAGAAGGAGACTTAATTGTAGAAGGGGAAATTTGCCATCACGGCGACTACATTCGATCGGTTCCCGGTTCCACACATTCCCCCCTCACACGAGGGGGATGTTTGCTGTTAATGAAAACTTCGCTAGACAACGAAATGTTCGTCTGATATTATGTCGGTTGATTTTCCTGCAATGATTTCTTGTCGGTTAGTCGGGGCTGGTTTATGTATGCCGATTTTTAGTAGAAATTAGAGAGTGTTGGTGAAACTAGCTTTTCCAAGTATTTCGTCGGTTAATTTAGCCGACACGTTCTAACTCAAGAACGCCATATTGCTCCGCATTAGGCGGTTAAAAATCCCAAGTATATCACGTAATTACCATGCTAAATTACTCGCGTTTAACTGCTGTTATGTCCGCCGTTATTATACAATTTGTACCCAACAACCAAAGCGCGATCGCCCAAGAACGCGAAGGATGTTTTATTGTTAATTCAGCGGGAGAAGTAATTAACTTAAATTTGTTGTGTTCGCCTCAAGAATCCGACATTAAGCTGACAGGAAACGATGGGAAATTTCTCGAAGACTACAAACGCTTAGCAAAAAGCTACTCTCCCGAAGCCACGGACAATTTATTGCAAGCAATCCAAAGGGCGCCCGGTCAAAAAATTGCGGCCGCTAAAAGAATGTGTGCCGAAGCAAAATCGGGACTTTCTCTGCCGGAAGTTAAATTAAGAGCGATCGGGCAAGCTGTCAGTATCGAAAATCCAAGTCTCAAAGAAAGTTTTCTTGCGGATGCCGATATTATTACCACTCTTGCCGCCAACCATTATTGCCCGGAGTTAGCCAGTAAGTAATATCATGAAATTTGGAGAGACACGCTAAGCGAGCATCTCAGTTTTGCTTTTACTATCCGTGTGCGATCGTCCCCCTGCCACTCGTAAAAAATACTTGTTACAAAACTGAGATGTTTCCCACGGTAATGCCGCGTCTCTAGTTGCAGTTACAATATTAATTGTCCTCTTGTCGCGCAACGATCCATGAAATTACCAGACATGAGATGAAACATTTAAAATCAAGTTCCGCCGACTTGCGGGATTTATTCAAAGACAGCATTACAGTTAAATACCTCGCGGAACCGTTGAAATCTGTCCCAGCTTGCGAAGATGCCGCCCAATTGCGATCGTGGATGGAAGCCCGCGATTTTGACGTGCTCGGTATTGAAGAAAAGGGCACGGTTTGCGGCTATGTAGAACGATCGCACTTAGGTAAAGGCAAGTGCAGTGACTACCAGCAAATTTTTCACCCCTCACAATTAATCGCCGCTTCGACTCCTTTGATGGAATTGCTGCCGCTGCTGCGAGAAAAACCGAGATTATTTGTATTAGAAAGCAACAGGATCAACGGTATCGTTACCTGCGGCGATTTGCAAAAAGCACCGGTGCGGATGCTGCTGTTTGGATTGGTGACGCTTCTGGAAATGAATTTATTGCGGATCGTGCGGATTTACTTTCCCCAGGATTCTTGGCAAAAATTCCTTAAGGGCGATCGCATCTTAGCCGCAAAACACCTTTGGGAATTGGGGCGATCGCGAAATGAAGCAATTGACTTAATCGATTACCTGCAATTCTGCGACAAGCGAGATTTAATCCTGACTTCTGCTGAAATAGTCGATCGGCTGGGGCTCAAATCCAAACGCTACGGGGAGCGTTTTTTAAAGTCAGCAGAAGCATTGAGAAACAAATTAGCTCACGCTCAAGATTTAATTAACGGTTCTTCTTGGCCGGAAGTAATTTTTTTAGCTCAGGAAATAGAAGCGCTTTTGCAGCGTTGCGAAGAAATTGAAATGGCCGCACCCGCTGAATGAGAAAGCATTTAAAAAATTAGAAAGGTTCGAGACTAAGGAAGGAAAAATCAATAACTTGCACAATTAAACCCCAGAAGCCTTGATCCAAGGTAAACTATTGCTCTATTAGTCACCTTATTTATTTTTCATTGCTTAGCCATTAGGAAGCTAAGTTAACGGTAAATTCCGAAAAATTCAGTAAAAACGAGCTGCAACTTTTCCAGAACTCCGACTTCCAGAGAGTGCCGACTTCTTTAAGCAGTCGGCACTATATATATTAATCTCTCTTACGAGCAACAATGTGAAAAATATGCCAGTGTTTTTCCTCGCCTAGCGCCGTTACTCCAGGATGTTCTTCTTCGTCAAACCACTCAATCTCAAAGGACTTTAGCAGCACTTGAATTTGTTCGCGAGTATGATGAGTGCGATCGGGATAAACAGCCCATGAGTCGCGATCGCCAAACAATTGACCGCAGAAATATCCTCCGGGATTTAGCGATGTCACGATCGTTTCCCAAAGATGGGGGAAATCGGCGGGCTGACAAAAAGGAAGGCAAAAACTGGCATTGATTAGATCGATCGATTGAGGCAAAGTTAAGGTTTCAAAACGCATCAATTGAGTTTGCAGCAGATCGCGTTGAATCGGACGATCCAGCAGGCGATCGAAGGCATTTTGTTCCCTGTCAATCGCTAAAACCCGCCAGCCTCGACGCAGGAGTTCCACCGTATCTCGTCCATCGCCACAGCCTAAATCTACAGCGAATAGAGGACGATCGAGCAACGGTTCCGTGTCAAAAATTGACAAGGCTTTCAGCAAAGTTTCATGCGGCGGGCGACCTTCCACCGCTTGATAGTAAGTCACCCAATTCTGTTTCATCTTCTTCTTCCTCCTCTACAAATTTCCCCTCTTCTTCTGGCTCTTAATTTTTAATTTTTAGTTTCCTGTTAGTATACTGAGGAACCCAGCCTTGAGCAGTGGTGTAATACTGCAAGGCTTTCAAGTACAGCGACGGAGTGAGATAAAACCAATGTTCGGTATTAGCGGGCACTTTAATGTATTCTTCAGCTTGCAGCATTAATTGTACCTGAGAGCCGTTAGAATACACAAACCCAAAAACGCATTCCCCAGCTAAAATGTGAAGAACTTCTGCATCTGTGTGGGTATGAGTGCGATCGCTTTGAGTCATCAGCGCGTAAATCTGCTGCGAACCTGGATGCAGCACTTTTAAGTCGCACCACCGATATCCGCTGGCGCGCTTGAACTGTTCAAACTCGCTATTAAAGGCTGCGAGAATCTGCTGTTTTTCTGTAACATTGAGAATGTCTTGAACGAGCAGTTCTTGAAACGCCGGATTTTTGTTTTGGGGCAGGGAATCGATCTCAATATTTAAAACGGCCAGTTGACTGGCGATCGCCCGGATATCCGTATATGTTCTACCGTCTTCTAGTTGCAGAACAGCCATATTACCACCTAATGTGTTGAGCTTTCAGGGAAATTTAGTTTCCATTTTTAAGCTGCTGTTTTAAGCTTTCGTCAAAAACTAAACTCCTGCTTATTTTCAATAATAGCCGATCGCTAAAATTCCATGTCTTGCCTCGCCAATCATCAAAGCAATACCACTCATCAAATAATTTTGTGGTTTTTTTAACTTTTATTTAATAACATTTACTGGAGTTAATATAGGGTGCACCATAAGCACCGCAAAGCTTAACTAAAAACTCAAAACTTTCAAATCAGCATCCCCGCGATACAAGCAGTCATAAAACAAGCCAAAGAGCCAGCAATCATCGCCCTCACGCCCAACCTCGCCAAATCGCCTTGCCGCTGCGGAGCCATCGCGCCAATTCCCCCAATCTGAATCCCGATCGAACCAATGTTAGAAAACCCGCACAAAGCATAAGTCGAGATAATTTGCGAGCGTTCAGAAATCGCCTGTTGTTTCACCAATTCCATCAAATCTAAATAAGCAACAAACTCATTCAAAATCGTTTTTTTTCCCAAAACAATCCCCACCTCTGCACAATCAGCCCAAGGCACCCCCATCAGCCAAGCAACCGGAGCCATCAAATAAGCTAAAATTAATTCTAGCGACAACTGAGGCAAACTAATTAGCGCTCCAAACCACCCCAAAAGCGCATTAAAAAAAGCCAACAAACCCAAAAAAGCAATCAGCATAGCGGCCACATTCGCCGCCAATTTCAACCCATCGCTAGCACCCGAAGCCGCCGCATCCACCGCATTAACATAAACCTTTTCCACCTTCACCTCCACCTCCCCAGCAGTCAGCGACTTTTCAGTTTCTGGGTAAAGCAATTTAGAAATAGCCAAAGCTGCTGGTGCAGACATCACCGACGCCGCAATTAGATGTTGAGCCGATACTCCAAAAGAAATATAAGCTGCCATGACTCCGCCGGCAATTGTGGCAAATCCTCCCGTCATGACAGCATGGAGTTCCGAGAGCGTCATCGCCGGCAAATAAGGTTTAATTAACAATGGAGCTTCCGTTTGCCCAATAAAGATATTCGCAGCACAAGAAAGGGTTTCGGCGCCAGAAGTTTTCATGGTTTTAATCATCAACCATGCCACTGCTTGCACAACTCGCTGCAAAATGCCGTAGTGATAAAGTAGGGTGATAAACGAAGAGAAAAAAATGATAGTCGGCAGCACTTTAAAAGCGATAAAGTGTTCGGCAAAATTGTCTCCAAATATAAACTTTGCCCCCGCATCAGAAAAATTGAGAAACTGCGTCACCACATCTCCCAAAAATTTAAAGACAGCCAAACCCGGAGCAGTTTTGAGAATCAAAATAGCAAAAATTAGCTGTAAAGCAATTCCCCACAATACGGGCGGCCACTTGACAGCGCGCCGATCGACTGAAAAGGCGTAGGACAAACCGACAAAAACAGCTAACCCGAATACAGAAATAAGTCGTTCCATTTAGCAATTTTTAGAGAATGTGGAGGAAGCATTTATCGTTACCAAGCTCTGGTAATCCAGGTTAACAGTCCGATCGTACTTTATCTCGTTTCCAGAGGTCGCCATGAGTTCGCGGCGCGGGCAGCACAGCCACGGAGGGCGCATAATACACGATGCAGCCCGATCGCATACAATCTGGGCCAGTTTCGCTTACAATAAAAGGCTAAACCTCAAAATTACGGCGCAGCCTCATTGCTGCTACTTTTATGTCTCTACCTATAGTTGCTATTATTGGACGCCCCAATGTAGGCAAATCGACGATCGTCAACCGTTTAGCCAACACCCAAGACGCGATCGTCCACGATGAACCAGGAATCACGCGCGATCGCACTTACAGACCAGCATACTGGGGCGATCGAGAATATCAAGTCGTAGACACCGGCGGGCTAGTATTCGACGACGAGACAGAATTTCTGCCTTTAATTCGCGAACAAGCAATGGCAGCCCTGGCAGAAGCCAGCGCAGCCATTTTCGTAGTAGACGGACAAACGGGGCTCACCGGCGGCGACGAATCGATCGCATCTTGGCTGCGACTGCAAAAAGTCCCAGTCATTCTCGCCGTCAACAAATGCGAATCGGAAAATACAGGCCTTACCCAAGCCGCCGACTTTTGGCAATTGGGACTGGGAGAACCTTACCCAATTTCCGGCATTCACGGCAACGGCACCGGCGAATTGCTTGACAAATTAATTACTTACCTTCCCACAGAAGTATTACCAGAAGTTGAGGAAATTAAAGTAGCAATTATCGGTCGTCCCAACGTCGGCAAATCGAGTTTGTTAAACGCATTTCTCGGAGAAAACCGCGCCATAGTCAGCCCGATTTCCGGCACAACCCGCGACGCGATCGACACCTTAGTAGAACGCAACGGTAAAACCTACCGCCTGATCGACACAGCCGGAATTCGTAAAAAGAAAAACGTCGAATACGGCGCAGAATTTTTCGGGATCAACCGCGCTTTCAAAGCCATCCGCCGCGCCAACGTAATACTGTTAGTAATTGACGCAATAGACGGCGTTACCGATCAAGACCAAAAATTAGCCGATCGTATCAGCGAAGAAGGTCGCGCCTGCATCATAGTCGTCAACAAATGGGACGCAGTAGAAAAAGACTCCGACACCATCTACGAGTACGAAAGAGAAGTAAGAACCCGACTTTATTTCCTCGACTGGGCCGAAATGATTTTTGTTAGCGCCATGAGTGGACAGCGAGTTGAAAAAATCATTGAATTAGTAGACAAAGCCTCAGACGAACACAAACGCCGCGTCCCTACCGCCGTGATTAACGAAGTCATAGAAGAAGCCACAACCTGGCACTCAGCCCCAGTTACCCGCCAAGGAAAACAAGGCAAAATCTATTACGGTACTCAAGTGCGATCGCAGCCACCGACAATCGCCCTATTTGTCAATGATCCCAAACGCTTCACCGAAAATTACCGCCGCTACATGGAAAGCCAATTCCGCAAACATCTAGGCTTTACCGGTACACCAATGCGGCTACTTTGGAGAGGCAAAAAAGTTCGTGCCACAGAAATGAGCACAACAAACAGAGCACTGCGCGTCAAGTAATTTTCGATTTTAGATTCAATAAAAAACGCAATTTAACGACCAAAGCAAATTGCGTTTTTTTCTATTCTCTTCCTTCTCTTCCTTCTTGGCGTCCTTCGCGTCTTCGCGGTTCAATAAATTAGTATTATTAATAATCGACAATCTAAAATCTAAAATCTAAAATCCCCAGATGGACTTACTTCGATCGCTCCCCATAGGACTTTACCTAGAACAACCAGTAACCTGGCTTCACAGGCTAGACTCCCGCGTAAAATTAGCTTGGTTGATGACATTTCTGATTGCACCAATACTCGCCAATCCCATCTGGCGGTTGATGCTAGTAGGAATGTTAATCTTACTGACACTAACAGCAGCAATTCCCTTGCGCGTGTGGAAACAGCAAATGGGAATGCTGCTGCTATTCTGCCTATTAGTATTTTGCCTCAGCGCGATCGCCCCCGACGGACTCCCCGCAGAACACCAGCCCCGCATCCCCGCCGACGAATTAACCTTTTCCCAACAGCCGGCAACCCTTCGGGCCCCTCAAAAGCCCAAACGCTGGTACCAATCTTTTAACTTAGGCTCAAACTCCCCAATCCCCAATAATCCCAAAGCCCAAAGCCCAAATCAACTCCCCCAACCCACAAACTACCGTTACGTTGTATTCAAACAAGGCCCGATTAAAATCACCCGCAAATCCCTAGATTTAGCTATCAACGTCAGCACCCTATTTTTCACAGTAATTTACAGCACCAACCTCTACCTTCTCACCACAGCCAGCGAAGAAATTACCGCAGCGATTGAAAACTTAATGCAGCCTCTGCGCCGCTTGAACTGGCCTGTTACCGAAATAGCCTTAACATTAACTTTATCTTTGCGGTTCATTCCCCTAGTATTGGAAGAAATACAAAATTTAGTGCGATCGGTCAGAACCCGAGCGATAAACTGGAAAAAACTCGGATTTCGCAGCGCCGCTCAAGTGTGGTTGATGATAGCGGAGCGGCTGTTAGAAAACTTACTCCTGCGAGCTGAACAAATAGCCAGCGCGATGAAAGTTCGCGGCTTCACCAGTCCCGATCGACACCGTGTAGAATGGCACCAATTGCAATTGAAAATCCGAGATTGGATCGCCCTCGGATGCTTGATCGTCCTCTGGAGCGCCCGCTTCGTTTGGGGTTGGGACAGTTGAGATTTGAGATTTGAGATTTGAGATTGATTGATTGATTGATTGATTGATTAGATTTGAGATTGAAGAATTGGGAAGGACTGATTCGAGTTTCAGATATCGGGGCTCTTCACGAGGGATTGGCCCTACAAGAGAATGAAACAGCCCTGGATTCGAGCGGGGTTTGGAGGACGAGCCGACATTTGAGTAAGTTTTGTCTGGTACGCGACAGTCCTGCTAAAGTAATGGAGACAAATATTTAGAGAACCAAGACCTTGAACATCTATCTTGGGACAGATATCGTATATGTTCCGCGCATACAAGCCGCATTAGACCGGTTTGGCGATCGCTTCCTCGAAAAAGTTTACACGCCCGCCGAACAAAGGGATTGCGGGCAACTAAATTCTCAACACAGCAGCATTAAAGGTAAAATGAATCGAGTTTCCTGCAACCAACTAGCGGGGCGCTGGGCAGCAAAAGAAGCCGTTGTCAAAGCTCTAGGCACGGGATGGCGGGGAATACGGTATGCAGATGTGGAAATTCGGCGCTCCGAAAACGGTGCTCCCAATGTGCAACTGCACGGAACCGCAGCAGCACAAGCCTCTGTTTGGGGAAATTGCCAGTGGCAATTGAGCCTCAGCCACGACGGAGACTATTGCACGGCTACGGCGATCGCCCTTTGTAGCCCCCCGTCAAACAACGCCGTCGGGCGATCGAGTGAAACTAAAATCTAAAATCTAAATCTTTAATCTAAAATTGATCGATTGTGAGCGTGAATGACTACCGAAACTTACCTGAATCATCCAAACTTTGGCCTCCTCTTCAGGGTATCCCAGGTTGAAGACAGCCAAGAATTATTTACCACCCTATACGCCCAGCGCCTGTTTTTTTTGGTGACAAACGGCCCTGGCGGGCTGAGATTTGAACCAATCAGCCGATCCGACGCTCGCCTCATGGTCGAAATTCGCCTGCGAACCCTGCGTCGCAGCGGTCAATATCAAGAGTACGACCAATTGCAGACCATTCACCAGCGCACGTTTCAATAACGAAAATCAGTAATTTGGTAATTGGTAACTGTCTTAATTTTCATTCCCTCCAGTTCCCAGCGTTGAGTACCCATGACCATAGCCTCTCGAATTAACAGCATTCGCCAACACTTGCCCGAATCAGTTCGGTTAATTGCCGTTACCAAACAGGTACCGACTGATGCTATCCGCGAAGCATACGACGCCGGTATCCGGGATTTTGGCGAGAGTAAGGTTCAAGAGACTGCCGAAAAACAAACTCAACTGCAAGATTTGCCGGATATCAACTGGCACTTGATCGGCCACTTGCAAGCCAACAAAGCCGCCAAGGCCTTAGAGCATTTCCAGTGGATTCACTCTCTCGACAATTTAAAACTCGCTCAGCGACTTTCGCGCTTGGCGGGGGAAATGTCCTGCTCTCCCCAAGTCTGCCTGCAAGTCAAAATGTTGCCCGACCCGGACAAATACGGCTGGAGCGTTCCAGAACTGCTGGCCGACCTTCCAGAACTCAGCAAATGTCAGCATATCAAAATTCAAGGTTTGATGACAATTCCTCCGCTGGGATTAGATGACTCGCAAATCCTAGAATTATTTAACAGCACTCACGAACTTGCACAGAAAATCCAGCAGCAAAATTTGCCCTGCATTCAAATGCAGCAGCTATCGATGGGGATGTCGGGGGATTATCATTTGGCAATTCAAGCAGGTGCTACTATGGTACGGCTAGGACAAACCTTATTTGGCTCTAGGAGGGGATAAATAATTGAAATCTTCTAATAAAGACAATTTAGGTTAAATATAGAGTAGTCAGCCGCCCGCGACTAACGCGCAACGCGAGTATAGTCGGGGCAGCCAAGTCGTGAAGGAGCGTGAATCATGAATATTTTTTCTAAACTGCGAGATTTTGTAGGCATCAACAATGAGCCTGAGTACGATGACGTTTACGACGAAACGGAAGGGGAGCGCTATCAGAACTTCTACCAAGCGCCTGAACCGAACCCCGCTGCCGTCGCAGCAGCAGAAGAAGAACGTCGTCAAAATCGTAGAATGCGGGAGCGGTCAGTAGTAGGATCGACAGGTATGGATGTCGTTGCACCAACCGGCGGAGTAGGGTCAGTAATGAATAACGTGATAGGAATGCCTGGAGCTATGAACGGGATTTCGGAAGTAGTAGTAATGGAGCCGCGCACTTTTGAAGAGATGCCGGCAGCAATTCGAGCCCTTAAGGAACGGAAGTCTGTGGTTTTGAACCTGACGGTGATGGACCCAGACCAAGCGCAAAGAGCTGTGGACTTTGTGGCGGGCGGTACTTATGCCCTAGACGGTCATCAAGAGCGAATTGGTGAAAGTATTTTCTTGTTTACGCCTAGCTGCGTGCAGGTGAGAACTCAGTCTGGTGTGGTTCACGAAGTTCCTCCTGCTCAAGGACGCCCTCGTCCTGCTGCTCCTGCACCAACAGTCTGGCCGGCAGAACAAGCTCCAATCGCTCAGTAGTCAGTAGTTAGTAGTCAGTTGACAGTGGTGAGTAGTCAGTAGTCAGTAGTCAGTAGTTAGTAGTCAGTAGTCAATAGTTAACAACTAATAACTGTGGAATAAACACTGCGGATTAATAACATTAGCTAACAACTAAGTAACCAATGACAACTGACAACTGACAACTGACAACTGACAACTCAAAAGTGACAAGTGACAACTGACTAATGACTAACATAAAATTTGGTACGATCGGAGGCGGGGTAATGGGAGAGGCTCTCTTATCCCGCTTAATTGCACAAAAAGTTTATTTGCCTTCAGAAATCTTGGTGAGCGACCCACAACTTCAACGTCGCCAATTTTTGACTGAAACCTACGGGATTGGAACAACAGCCAGCAATCTAGAAGTTGCTGCCGCTACAGAAGTGCTGTTTTTGGCGATTAAACCGCAAGTTTTTGATACGGTAGCTTTGGAGTTGGCCGTGGCGGCCGATCGCAAACAGGGAAATAATGGAGAAACGGCTAATTCCCAGCCAGAAGCGCTGGTAGTGTCGATTTTGGCAGGAGTGCCACTGAGCAAGCTAGAACCCGCGTTCCCAGGGCGGGGAGTGCTGCGGGTGATGCCGAATACTCCGGCCACGGTAGGAGCGGGAATGAGCGCTATCGCCCCGGGAAAACTTGTTCAACCGGCTGATTTAGAATTGGTAAAGCGCATCTTTCAGGCCGTAGGAGAAGTGGTAGAAGTACCTGAGAGTATGCTCGATGCGGTGACAGGGCTTTCCGGTTCCGGGCCTGGTTATGTAGCAGTTTTAATTGAAGCCTTGACAGATGGCGGAGTTTGTGCTGGGCTGCCACGGGCGATCGCCTCTCAATTAGCTTTGCAAACAGTATTCGGTACGGCAAAGTTATTGCAAGAAACGGGAATGCACCCAGCAGAATTGAAAGATCGAGTTACGAGTCCCGGCGGCACAACTATTGCGGGAATTGCTAAATTAGAGAGTAACGGCTTTCGTTCTGCACTAATCGAAGCAGTGAAAGCAGCTTGTTTGCGTTCTCAAGAATTGGGCAAATAAGTTAGGAATAACGCACAGAAACAATCATAAACGAGTTCAATCGCACTTTAAACCTGCCGCTTTTGCCGTCCGATATTTGACGGGAACAAAAGCTACACCAAACTGTTCTTTTCCACACTTGACAATATGCACTAACTCGGGTTGAAAATTTTGGCGATCGCCGTTCGCATCAAACTCAATATTTCCGGTTGCTCCTGTGGCGCTAAAATTCGGACTCGCAATAGTTTTCTGCATCCCTTCGCGACTGGGTTGCTGTTGCATTTCTATTGCTTTAATTAGCGTCCGAGTTGCATCGTAGGTTAAAGCAGTGCGGTGGTTGACGTTTCCTCCCCAAAGCTTTCGAGCATTATCGGCAAATGTGCGGTTGGGAGCAGTTAAAGGATGCCAAGAGGATGATGTCACCAGTTTCTCAAAAGACGGTAACTGGGAAGCGGTTTCTAAGGTTTTCTGGCTATAGATTCCCCCGGTTCCCACTACCCAATTGCGATCGCCATTGGCTTTAATAAGTGCCATTGCATTTTTGACTGCATCCGGGACATGACTCGTAGTTAAGACGATCGCTGTTTTATCACTGCGTTCGACTTCTTGTAATGCTAGTTCAACATTGAAATTTTTCTTACACAAATCGAATTCAGTGATGCTAAAAATATTTCCTCCTGCTTGTCTAAACTGTTTTCTGAATTCTTCCCACAATGAAGAAGTAGCTTGAATCTCAGGACAGTAGAAACCCACCGCTTTTTTCTGACCTGCCTTTTCACTCAGATACTTTTTGAAAGCTTCAGCAGTAATTTGATTTATAGGGACAGTGCGAAAGAAAAACTTCCGAGGTTTTTCTGTTAATTGTTCAGTTGTACTCCCAGGCGAAATTAAGACCAAGTGATCTTTGTCATAAATATCGACTGTATGCACAGTCATCTTGCTAGTATAGTGACCGACGACACCCAAAATCTCGGTTTGCTTGACGAGTGAAGAGGCCCTAGCTTGTGCCTCTGCTTTCAGATTGGCATCGTCAGCGATAATGACTCTAATACCCTTGCCATTAATGTCTTTACCTGGTAAAAAATCTTGACCTGGAAAGTCGTTATTGCGCTCGGAATTAAAAAGTCCTAGATTGACTTCTGTTTGGGCGTGGGCTATGCCGCGCAGCATTTCTTTAGCCAAATCAGAATTGACAGTACCTCCTTCGGTGTTGCTGATGGGAACGGCAACTGCAATGGTGTAATAATCAGCTTTTTTCACCTTCAAAAGGGCATTATTCAGGTAAATTAAAGTTTCTGGATCTTTGCGTTCTTCTTCGTTCCACGATTGTTTAAATAAATTAAATGCTGATTGATAGTTGGTAGTAAAAAAATCATTAATTCCCCGTTGTTTTAAGCGAGGACTAGATGTTTTTATCAGGATTTCCTCGCCACAACTCACAGCATCTCCCTGGATTAAAGGACAAGTTTGAGGTGTGAAAATTTTGTGTATTAAAAATGCTGCTAGCCCGAGGCATCCTGCGATCGCGATCGGCAAGCAGACTCTCAATGTATCTTGCCATTGGCGTTTAGGCTTCGGCAGCAGAGGTTGTTGTGAAGGGGGGGCAGGTGAGTGCAACGCTGTTAGCGAGATCAAATCCTGCAACACTTCAGCAACAGATTGGTAGCGATCGTTAAAGTGGTAGCGCACCATCTTATTTAAAACTTTTTTCAGCTTGTCGCTAATTTGTACCATCGGGCGATCGTCAGTTGAGTAGTGCCAGACGAGTTCCCCAGTTTTTTTATCATGAAAAAAGTCTTCAATATCTAACCCTGCGATCGCTTGAATGCCGATGATTCCCGCAGCATAGATATCGCTGTTAAATCTTGGTTGATTTTTCCACTGTTCGGCTGGCATATAACCGTCTGTACCGATGACGCGAGTTTGAGTTATTTGACCGTTCTCGATCGCCAAAGTGCCGATCGCTTTTACTGCCCCAAAGTCAATTAACACAATTTTGCCGTCAAGCTGGCGCCGGATTAAGTTTGACGGTTTCAGATCGCGGTGAATAATACCTTGAGAGTGGACGCAATTTAAAACTGACAAAATATCTTGCAATAAATCAATAACTTCTGACTCCTGAAACTGCCTGAGAGATGCAAGTTCTTTGTTGAGCGGATTTCCTTCGATGTATTCTTGAATTAAGTAAAATTTTCCCTGTTCTTGAAAGCGATCGATTAACTTGGGAATCTGCGGACACTTATCGAGATACTTCAGGGTTTTAGCTTCTTTTTCAAATTGGTGCTGTGCTTCCTCCAACAGCCGCTCATCGTTAGATTCAGGAGGCGGAATTTCCTTGACGACGCACAGGGGATTTTCGGGGCTGCCCAAAGCGTCGTTAGCCGTATAGGTTTTAGCAAACCCTCCCTCACCTAATTTAGCGATAATTCGGTAGCGATCGCGCAGAATATCCCCTGGATTCAGACACCTAAATTGTTCCATCCCCTTAACTCGCTGCACTCGTTGGTGTCGAGCGTACCACAAATATGACTTTTATGAACTCAAAGTTATGACTTTTATGAACTCAAAGTTATGAATATATGAATTGATTTTGAGAGTGGCTTATTTAATAATCTTGGCATCTGAAATTTTAGGGACAAAATATTTTATGGCTTTACAAAGAGACCCATCAGGAGTGCCTCGCTTAGTTGGCGACAATACATCTGAATCTGTTGAGTTATCCCTCGCTAATTCCCGATTCGGAGGTGTAACTAATTTCCCCTCGGGAGTATGGATGCTCGGAGGTGACGATTCAGTCATAGGCTCAACAGCTAGCGATTTGGTTTATGGCAATGAAGGGGAAGATATTATCAGAGGGAATTTTGGCAACGATTCTTTATTTGGGGGAAGAGGGAAAGACGCAATAATTGGAGTGGAGGGAAACGACTCTATAAACGGAGGTCAAGATGCAGATGCACTTACGGGTGACATTGGAAATGATATTTTATTGGGAGGTAAAGGCAATGATTTTTTAGTCAGCGGTAGCGGAAATGACACTCTGGTGGGAGGTTTGGATCGCGACATTTTAGCAGGTCTGGGTGATAATGGTTCAATCAAAATCGGGGGGAGCAACTTGTACGTCCTCCAAGCAGAACCCGGAGTTAGAGATGTCAATAATGCCGATATCATTGCAAATTTCAGACCCGCTTTCGATAAAATTGGATTAGCAGACGGTTTGACTGTGAATGATATAGTGTTGGAAAACTTGACAAATGTGTCCCTTACAATACAGTTAGAATTTCCGCAAGCTGCCGCTTCTTTTGCCCCGCCAGGGCTATCAAATGTATTTCAACCCCAATCGTTCGTGACTTCAGGAACTCTCGTCAAAGTAAGAAATTCAGGAGATTTAATCGGTTTTGTTGATGGTGTAACGCCTGCTCAACTGCAAAACAGCATTCTAAACAGCATTATCTCGGTTCAGGGATTCTAAGCTGTAGAAGGCGCTGCCAAGCCTCCTGCAAGAGCTTAAATCGAAGATTGGACAGAGAAATGGTAGTCTGCAACCAGGGGTACAACAATACTACCGAACTACCGATCAATCGCTAGCTGCTGTTTCCAATTTCTCTCCAATCCTCGGTTCCGTACCATTCAACAGGCGCTGAATATTGCTCCGATGCCGCACAATTACAAACACACCGCCCGCAATTCCAAACAATACATAAGCCAGCGGCTGATGTAAAGCAAACATCAATCCAGCAACGCTAATTGCTCCGACAATCGAGCTTAAAGAAACAATTCGCGACACCGCAAATACTATTCCAAAAATTCCGAAAGTTCCCAAACCAACAGGCCAGTACAAACCAAGCAAAACTCCCAAACTCGTAGCCACAGATTTACCGCCGGTAAACCCCAGCCAAATAGATTTGCTGTGGCCCAAAACAGCAGAGAAACCCGCCCAAGTTGCCATCCAAGGGATGACAGTTGCAGTATTTTCTAAACCTGCAGCGGTTGCTAGCTGGCTGGTAAAAGTGAGAGAGTAAATGTAGCGGATTAGGACGATCGCACTTACCCCCTTCAACACGTCAACCAGCAACACCCCCAACCCCGGCCACTTACCCAAAGTCCTCAGTACGTTAGTCGCACCAGTCGAACCCGAACCAACCTCTCGAATATCAATTCCTAGCATCCATTTCCCCAAGGCGTAACCAGTAGGAATCGATCCCAGCAGATAAGCTGCTATTAGCAATGCGCCATTTAAAATTATCCAGCTAGCCATTTTTAAATTTGAGATTTCGTGTACTTTTAAAATTTGCAACCTTTCCCCTAGCATAATTAGCAATTAGCAATTACTCATTAGCAATTACCAATTAGCAATTACCAATTACCAAATCAAAAATCCTTAGCAGCCATCAAAGTTTGCGGATCGGCAGCAAAGGCCAGCCATAGCGGAAATTGCAGGATTGACAAACTAATTAAATCCTCAGTTTCATCAATGACAATTAGCGGCAATTTGCCATCTTTCACCAGTCGATCGGCTTTTTGAGCCAAAGCTTCCGCCGACTCAAACATAATAATCCCCCTTTCCGGGCCAAAATCGCTGCGAGTAATGCCCAAACAGTCCTGCAAACCCCGGCGCCACTCTCCCAAACGTTCGGGACTGTTGGCGAGCACCAAAGTCCGCACCCGTCCACCGTAGACGCTTCTGAGTACAGAAATAATAGTCGAAGTAATCAAGATATTTTGCAAGCGCGAGCCCATAGTCCGCAAAGCACCCCTTCCTCCTTGGGTGAAAAACCAGTTAGAAACTCGTTCCGCGTGGATGGGTTCAAAAGTGCGGCGGAGTTGCCAAGGCGGGCCGTAGTAGTCGGGGACAGTGCGATATTGGTCGAGGGTGCGGCGAATTTGTTTGGCTTGTTCTTGAAATCCCTGTTCGGCAAATTTGGGATTTACCGGTGCTGAGGATTGAGACTCCTCAGCAGGAATTTGCTTGGGTGTCTCTTGCATCGGTGGGGTCAAATCTAAGAGTTCGGCGGTGGCGGCCAAATCCTGCAAACTGCCTACTAAATAGTCTTTGAAACCCTGGACTCGAATTGCTAAATCTTGGGAAACGCCGGCAAAAGTGGTTCGCATTTCCTTTTGAATTCGATCGCGCCGGCGTTCGAGTTTTTCTACTTCGATTTGTAGCGCTTGTTTGCGCTGATCTAATTGAATCAAGCCGTCTTGTACCAAACGCCCGATCGATGCTTGAGCCTGGCCCAACGCTTCTATAGCATTGGCTTTGTCGGCTTCCAAGGCTGCAATTTTTTCTGTCAAAGCTTGTTCTTGCTGCTGCAATTCTTTGACTCTATCTGCCAACTGTTCGGTAACATTTTCTGGGATGGGCGTTACCATTTCTGCGGTTGCTGTTGGCTGGGAGTCTGTGGGAAGCTCGATTTGAGCGATCGGACTTTCTGATTCGCGATAGTCGGTGTTGGGCAGAATTTGGGCGATTGCGCCTGCTTCGTTCACGAATTCGGCGATTTCGGCATCTTCCTCGCCCACCGGCGGGTCTGTTTCGCCCGGGAGTTGAGCGGCGGACTCCTGAAGCTCGATCGACAAATCCGGTGTTTGAGATGGAAGTTGGTACTCCGTCTCATTCACGGGTAAATTGACTTCGCCGTCAGCGGTGGGCGCGTCTGGTTGTGCTTGCGGTTCTTGGGTTGGAGATTCGTCTGAATTCATGGGAAATTTTGTTCGGCGTGGGCACGGAAAAGTTAAAAATTAAAAATTAACAACTTTTTTAGTCTTGACGGGGACAGCGCTGTTCTAAGCAGGTCTGTAGCATTTTACGATCGAACAGAACCGGCAGAAAGTGAATGCTGTTAATTTCTTTGAAATAGAACAAAATCGGCACAGCGGGCCAAAATATCCGCCAATTTTGCCATTCTCGGTAAGGAAAGCGGCGGATTAAGTTGGACGATCGATAAATGTCCAAATCGGTTGGGGTAAATTGCAGCCGGAGGGTGGCGGTTTGGTACATCAGAAACAAGCCGAACAGCGAAAGTGGCAAACTTGCCCACTTTTGCACGAACAGCAGCGGTAGGGCCGCCAGTACCAGGACTAAGGGAATCGCATAACTCGGAGCGAGTTCGATCGTACTTGTCGGCGCAGTCGAAGAGGCAGTGGTATTCACGGGTTTAAATCAAGGGTAGTAAACGAATGTTGCCGATTATTCATATTTTATCTGTTTCCTAGCTTACAAGCCTTTGAGTACGCTAGATCCCGTCCCCTGAAACATCAGCCAAGTCAGGAAAAAGTTCACAATAAAAATAGCCAGTAAAGCCGTCACCACCGCCGTAGTAGTCGATTGACCGACGCCTTTTGCCCCGCCGGTGGTGGTCAAACCCCAGCTAGTGCCGATTACAGCAATCAAGCCACCGAACACAAAAGCCTTAATTGCCGCGCTGCAAATATCCCACAGACTCAGGAAATTGCGGACTGATTCTAAAAACACGCTTTGAGAGATGCCGTACATTGTCGTAGCAATCAGCAGTCCGCCGACGATGCCGGTGACGAGACACATGATGGTTAAAATTGGCAGCATCAAGCAGCAAGCAAGGACGCGGGGAATTACTAAATAGTCGATCGGGTCTGTTCTGAGCATCAGCAGGGCATCTATCTGTTCTGTTACCTGCATCGTGCCGATTTCCGCTGCAAAAGCCGAACCTACCCGTCCCGTCACGATGACGGCTGTTAAGACGGGGCCGAGCTCGCGAGTCAAAGACAAAGCTAAAACGCCACCGACGACATTGCCGGCCCCGAGGTTAATAAACTCCCTCGCTACCTGGATAGTAAATACCATGCCGACAAAACCCGCAGTCAGCAAAGCAATCAGCAGAGATTCTGGGCCGACTGCTGCCATTTGGTCGATGGTGTTGCGACGGTGAATTTTGCCCTTCAGCAAGTGCAGCATGACTTGGCCGCCCAATAAAATTGCTGCCAGCAACCGCTGACTCCACAAACTGAGGCTCGAAGATGTAGTGGTGCTCAAGGGGATTTCGAGTGTAGAACAACTGCAAAAAATGAAATCTATCTACAAATCTTAAACAAGTTTTTTCTATAACATTTAAGATTTCTGACAGAACTGGCCACTGAGGGCGATCGCTGCCTATCGTAGAAAAGGACAAGTTTTGTTTGCTTGCACCTTTCGGCAGTTTAGCTGAATTTACTGACTCTTATGAGCATTTTTCCCAATTTTCTTCGCTCTGTACTGCTGACCAGCCTGTTGAGCTTTGTCGCTCCCGTATTGTTAATCGGCGCGGGATTGACTAGCTTTTTGCTGATCGGCTTCGTGCCTGCTCTCCAAGGAGTTGGTCGTTCTGGAGAAGACATGATTTTGCAGTTCTTAGCTACTTTCGGCAGCGGCTGTCCCCTCCAGGGCTTTTTCGTCATTGGTCTAACTTTTGGTTTAGTGGGTGCTTTGTTTGATACCTACGCTTCTTATCAGCATTCGCGGTGGAGTTAATTTTGTTTCGTTATATGTCGAATTTAAGATTTTAGGTTGGGAATTCTAAATTAAATCTAAAATCTCAAATTGTTGGGTTCCGATGCGATCGAATACCGCCACCTGCAATGACTTCGCCCACAAACGGATAGTTGCTAGCAGACAGGAGTGGTGGAGAGCCAAAAATTTTAGACCAAAGTTAAAATTTCCCGAGTCATGTGTGGAGTCAATCTCAAATCTCACCTCTCCAACCTCAAATCGGCTGACTTCGCCCAAAAACGGATACTTGAAATTTTAGACTCTTGGTCAAACTTCCAGATTCATCTGTGGAGTCAATCTCAAATCTCAACTCTCCAACCGACTCCCTCAACATTATTGCTCGCAAATGTTCGGTAATGCGATCGGCCTTTTTGCGGAAAACCGAATCCCCCAGTTTCTGGAGCTGGAATATATTAAATACAGGTTGAGTCAAGTGTTTCTCAACCCTAAAAACTTCAGATAGTCGAGGTATTAGTTATGGCACTTATTCGTTGGGAACCTTTGCGGGAAATGGACTCCTTGCAACGAGAAATGAATCGGTTGTTTGATAGCTTGACACCGGCCACCGATCGCGCATCTAACGGTGTTGCTTTTGTACCCCCCGCCGAACTCGATGAAACTCCCGAAGCCATCCACCTTAAATTAGAAGTTCCGGGCATGGAAGCTAAGGATTTGGACGTACAAGTAACCGCAGAAGCTGTTGCTATCAGTGGCGAACGCCGTCTGGAAACTAAGAGTGAAGATAAAGGCATGACTCGCTCTGAGTTCCGCTACGGTTCGTTCCGCCGGGTGATTCCCCTACCCGCACGGGTTCAAAATGACAGCGTAGAAGCTGAGTACAAAAATGGAGTTTTGCACCTGAATTTGCCCAAAGCGGAAGCAGAAAAGAACCGCGTGGTGAAAGTGCAAATCGGCGGCTAATAATTGTTTCCTACTTTAGTTAGTTTTAGTTAATGAGTAGGGGGGCGCAAAGCACCCCCTATTTGTTTTGGGAATTGATAATTGGTCATTGGGAATTGATAATTGGGCCGAAAAGCATTGGCCATTGCGAATTTTAGGAATGATTCTTCCTTTATCCTTTATCCTTCTTCCATCCATTTATCAGTTACATCCGTTACCTCTTCAGAAAGCGAATCCGTTGCCGAACTTCCTTTTTCCGATTCTGCAACTGTGCTAAACTCGAAGAGGCAATGGTTGGTGAGGAGACTTGCGTGCCGAGTCAGGGAGTAGGAGGAAATGGAATTGCATCTGAGTTTGGAGACTTAACCTGGATGACTCGCCAAGAAGTCGATGACTTTTTGCGCGGACTGGGTGCTAAGGTAAAAAGTTCTTCAGGAAATTATGTTGAATACAAATTTTCTGACAGGTCAAAAGTCATAATCCGCACTAATAGTGAAGTTGTTCGCCTGCCAGCACCGCGATATGGCTCAGATGGTAGAAGAATAAACTGGGGTTTGCGTCTTGACAAAGATGGTAGGGTACTCCAAACATGCGATGAATTTGGCAATCAGATTCCTGATACGCACATTCCTGGAGAAAAAGTGAGTAATTAATATGCCTGATGACTACAACTTGCTTAATTTAGGTGGACTTACATCCCTCGTGAAAAATGTCCAGGTGTCTTTGTGGGGGAATGAAGTATTACTGGAATGTATCTACGATCCTACAGGCGATCGATTGCCTTACTCTTTAGTTTTTCAAGACTGCCGAGAAATTATGTGGGAGGTGCATGATGAAGAGGAAGTAAAAGAACCATTAGCTGATTTGATTGGTTTTCATTTGGGTGAAGACGCGCACCGGAAACCAGCTTTAATTCATACGGATATTTTTGAAATTTCAATTTTGTACGGCCGTTTTAGCATACAAAAGGGAGAAAACCTAAATACTGAAGTAGCCGATTTAAAAACAGAGGTTTTGGTATCACAATCGCCAGCAGTCTTGTAACAACTGAAAAGCACCGCGCCGTTAAATTGCCAAGCGGTTAGTAATATTATATCTGGTAAAATAACTATTACAGGACTTACGCACTCCGACTCATCCAAACTTGTTTTTTTACCTAATCTTCGGGTTTTAACGAAGTATTTTCGTAAAAAACCCGGTTTCTGGATCCCCATGCGTAAGTCCTATATTATTAGGTTTGTAGTGAGGACTGAAGTCCTCATCAAAAATCTGAGGATTGAAGTCCTCACTACAAAAGAATTACCAATTTTTCAAAAAAGACAGTAGGTATTGTTGCCCGCCTCAGTTTACGATACTTAATAGAACTTTTTTCCCAGATGAGGTAAAACACAATGCCTGATATTGTTGATATTGCCGTAGGTGCGGGTTCGTTCCAAACCCTCGTAACAGCCGTGCAAGTAGCTAATTTAGTAGACGCGCTCAAAAGTCCGGGCCCTTTTACTGTCTTTGCACCCACTGACGATGCTTTTGCGAAATTGCCGCCAGGAACTATCACAACCCTAGTGCAGAACGTTCCCCAACTCACTAGGATTTTGATGTTTCACGTCGTCTCCGGCAAGTTTATGAAAGCTGATTTGGCAAAACTCGGTTTTGTTACTTCCTTGGAAGGTTCGCTGATTAAAATTGATTGTTCTGACGGTTTTGAGGTGAAAAATGCTACAGTTGTCGCTGCGGATATCGAAGCTGATAACGGTGTGATCCATGTGATCGATAACGTAATTTTAATGGGATAATTTCGCCGTCCAATCTCGCTGCGGGAGCGAACCTGGTGCTTTGCGGTGCCGCTTTGCTCCCGATCGCACGCTTTTTTTTTATCGGTTGAAGGTAATTTCAATATAAAAAAGTTGTTTTTTCGGCGGATGTATTTTAAGATGATTGTTTGAAAAAGTTTAAAAATCAATAATTATAATATAAGCAAACCAGTTTGGTGAGCACTATGCAAATCCTAGCCGCCAGCCTCAAAGCAAAAGTCCGCCAGCGTACCTTGGAACTGCAAGTTCTCAATGAACTTACTGCAAAAGTTCAAGCCGCTCTCAGTGTTGAGGAAATTTGGTCTGCGTGTCTGGCACATCTCGATCGCCTCATTCCCACACAGGCGATCGCAATTTTGACGCTACCGGACGATCAAATATATCTGGAACACTTACAGCCGTTAAGTGCTAGCACCAAAGCCGAAATGGAAGGGCGCTTGCAAGCTGCTCGCGCTGAATGGCTTGCTGGCAATCGGGACTGGGCGCACAACGTCACTCCGCCACCAATTGCTCAGTTTCAGTCTGTCTTGATGGCACCAGCCAACCTGGATGAAAGTGAAGAATTGTTGGGAGTATTTTTCATTGGTGCAGAGCAAGCAACTGCTTTTAATTTGGAACACCTTTGTTTGCTCCACACTGTCGCTCAAATTGGTGCCAAACAGTTAGTAACTTTAGCAGGTCAAACGACCAGTGCCAAGGATAGATTTCCAAATAATTTTGCTCTGGATTCGGAAAGTCAAGAACTATTGTTGCGGGCTGTAATGGACGAGGCTCCGGACAGAGTGTTTGCGAAAGATAGAAACTTTAGATACATTTTTGTCAATCAAAGTTTTGCTGAATGTGTGGGGAAAAATGTTGAGGAAATTATCGGCAAAGATGATATTGAATTAGGGTTTTCAGCCGAATTAGTATTTGGCGATCGCAACAACTCAATTAGGGGCATCCGCGAGGAAGATCGAGCTGTGCTGGCTGGGGAGAGGGTTCGCAATCCCTACCAGGCGATCGTCTTTGAAGGTGGCAAACAGCACGTCTTTGATACGCAAAAAGTGCCGCTGTGCGATGCAGAGGGTAATATATTTGGGGTTTTGGGTTTTTCTAGAGAGATTGGTCAATTGCAGGCCACAGATGAAGCCAGGAATCAAAGCCAAGCCAAACTGCAAAAAATTACTGCTAGCGTACCCGGTACGGTATATCAAATTGACTTGCATCCAGACGGCTCGATGGCCTTCTCGTTTGTGAGCGCGGGCTGCCGAGAATTGTATGAAATAGAACCAGAGGCTGCTCAGCAGGATTTTAATGTAATTGTTGACATGATTCATCCCGAAGATCGAGATGATTTTCTCAACTCGGTGACGCTTTCTGCTGAAAATTTGCAGCCTTGGCGGTGGGAAGGAAGAATTGTCACTCCGTCAGGAAAACTTAAATGGGTGCAAGGAGCTTCCCAGCCGGAATTTCAAGCATCGGGGGAGATAGTTTACTACGGCTTGTTCACGGATATTAGCGGCCGGAAACAAGCTGAACGGAAGCTGCAACTTTATCAACAAATCTTTTTGAAATCCAACGATGCGATCGCGATCCTAGACCCCGAAGGCTATTACTTAGAAACAAATCAAGCTCACACGGCTTTGCTGGGTCACAGCGCGTCAAAATTGTGGGGAAAAACGCCTGCCACTCACATGGGAGAACAGGCATTTATGTCTGTGCTGCAAAGCTTGGCAGAAACAGGGAGTTACCGAGGCGAAATGACCTGTATTAAGGCTATGCAAGCAGGAACAGTTGAGGTGGAGGTTTCGGCTTTTGCGGTTTTAAATGATGCTGGGGATGTAGTTTGCTACGTAAATGTCAAAAGAGACATAACCGAACGCAAGCGAGCTGAGGAAAAACTAAAGCTTTACCGAGAAATATTTTTAAACTCCAATGATGCGATCGTCATTATCGATGCTGACGGGTTTTTCCTCGAACAAAATCGTGCTCACCAAACGCTTTTAGAATACACAGACGCAGAATTAGAAGCAGAAGCTTCGCCGCTGCTTGCGGGGGAGCGCTTTTCGGCAATTGCCCAAAGTTTAGCGAAAACAGGAAGTTTTCGGGGCGAAATTACTAACTGCACTAAAAAAGGCCAGACGCTGGCGATCGACGTTGCAGCATACTCTGTGATTAACAACGCCGACGATGTAATTTGTCATGTCTGCGTCAAGCGCGACATTACCGAACGCAAAAAAGGAGAAGAAGAACGGCAAAAATTTGTGTCGCTGATTGAAAACAGCAGCGATTTTATCGGTATGGCTACCCTGAAAGGCCAAACACTGTTTGTCAACGAAGCCGGACGAAAACTGGTGGGTGTAGAGGATCTTTCGCCAGTGCTTTATACGGAGATATGGGATTATATTGGGCCTTATTTTCAACAGAAATTCAGTCAAGAGATTTTACCAACAATTATCAGTCATGGCCAGTGGCAAGGCGAAGGTCAAATGCAGCACTTGGGCAACGGACAACCCATTGATGTTGTGATGAATGCTTTTCTGGTCAAGCACCCTCAAACCACCGAACCGCTGTGCTTTGCTGCGGTAATTCGCGATGTCACCGAACGCAAGCAAGCTGAGAGAATGCTGCGCGAACAAGCAGAACAAGAACGGCTGGTTTCGGCGATCGCCCAGCGAGTCCGCCAGTCTCTCAACCTGACTCAAACTCTGAGCACTGCTGTACACGAAGTGCGACAGTTGCTGGCAACTGACCGCACGGTAATTTATCGTTTTGAGTCCGAGGAAACAGCGCTGGTTGTTGTGGAATCTGTAGGGGATGATTGGATGCCCCTGCTGGGCAGAAAAGTTCAAAGAACATCCTTTGGGGAAAGTTATGTATGGCTGTACAGTGCAGAAACAATTCAATCAATGGCAGATATTTATACTGCCAATTTGAGCGAGGAACACCGAGATTTACTTGCTAGTTTGCAGGTAAGGGCTAATTTAGTTGTACCAATTTTTATAGGCGATGAAAGTCAGGGGTTGGCAGCAGAATATTCGCCGGAAACTCGAATTGAACTGCCGGGAAGGAGTTTGGAAACGAGTCAAAATCGGTTGTGGGGATTGCTGATTGCCCATCAGTGTAGCGCTCCGCGTGTTTGGACTGATTCTGAGATGGATTTGCTGGGAAGGTTGAGCGTGCAGTTGGCGATCGCCATTCAGCAATCTACTCTTTTTGAACAAGCGCAGCAAGCCCGAGAAGCCGCCCTAGAAGCGTCTAGAATGAAGTCGCTATTTTTAGCAAATATGAGTCACGAAATCCGTACTCCCATGAATGGAGTGATGGGAATGACTGATTTGCTGCTGAAAACGAATCTTACTCCCGAACAGATTGACTTTGTGCAAACGCTGAAACTCAGCGGTCAAAATTTACTCTCCATCATTAACGATATTCTGGATCTCTCCAAACTGGAAGCCGGAGAAATGCGCTTAGAAATACTAGAATTTAACCTGAGTATCTGTATGAATGAAGTGCTGGATTTGTTGGCAACTCCCGCACAAGAAAAAGGTATAGAAGTGGTGGCGCTGATTGACAGCGACGTGCCGGTGCAAATTAAAGGTGATGCAGCGCGGTTGCGGCAAATACTCACTAATTTGATCAACAATGCTATTAAGTTTACAGAAGCAGGAGAAGTTGTAATTGAGGTAGCTAATGCTAGTAATTCTGGGTTATTGGCAGCCAGCGACAATCAGAAAATTTTAGAAAATATCGGAGCGTTAAAAACAGAAAATAATGACTCTATGCTCCTGCTATTTAAAGTCACAGATACAGGGATTGGGATTGCTCCCGAAGACAAAAAAAAGCTGTTTCAATCTTTTACTCAAGTTGATGCCTCTACGACAAGAAAATATGGTGGCACAGGTTTGGGGCTGGCTATTTCTAAGGAGTTGGTGGAGTTAATGGGTGGGCAAATCGGTGTGGAAAGTACCCCTGGCAAAGGCTCGACTTTTTGGTTTACTGTGCCGACTGTTAATGAAAATTTAACTGCTGTCGGCACAGCGTGCGAAGTGAATTTTGAAACGGTGCTGGCAGGGCGAAAAATGTTAGTTGCCAGCGACAAGCCGACAGTGCGAAAAGTGCTAGTGAGAATGGCTGTTTTGTGGGGAATGGAGGTTGAGGAGGTTGAGAACGGTTGGATGACGATCGCATCTATGTACAAAGCTGTCAGCCTTAATTCCCCTTACGATATCGTTTTGGTTGATATTCAGTTGCCGGAAATGGTGGCGGGGAGTCTCGAACGCTTGAGGATTTCTGAGCCTGCAATGCAGCAAACAAAGTGGGTGGTGCTGACTTCAATGACTCAGCTTGCAGAGGCGAAACGCTTGGTAGATAGCGGTTTTAGCGGGTATTTAACTAAACCTGTGAAAGCTCACCGACTATTTGATTGCTTGGCGAATGCGATCGCCCCGATGACGCTGATTGATGAGCCGCTGCCAAATTCAACGTCCAATCGAGCCTCAGCTATTGACAACCGGGACTTAGCAAGTTTAAAGATTTTGTTAGTTGAAGATACTCCAATCAATCAAAAAGTTGGTCTGAATCAACTCAGAGTTTTGGGATGCGCGGCGGATGTGGCCAATAACGGTGCAGAGGCGGTATCTATGGTTGCTCTGAAAAAGTATGACATTGTGTTGATGGACTGTCAGATGCCGGTTTTGGACGGTTACGAAGCAACGCTGCAATTGCGCCGCCTAGAAGCGGCAGATGTTGCTGCTGGGAAGATGCAGCCGCATCAAAAGACGGTGGTGATTGCGATGACGGCGAATGCTTTGAAGGGCGATCGGGAAAAGTGTCTGGCGGCGGGCATGGACGATTATATTAGCAAACCTATTGCGATTGAAAAGTTAAAATCGGTACTAGAAAATTGGTCCGCCAAGCTAAAAATTGAAACTCCCAAGTTTAAGGGCGAGGAACTTCAAAATTCTGAGCCCGATATCGAATCGCTAGTCGATATGGCACGTCTGCACGAAATTTCGGGCGCTGATTTAGAGTTTGAGCGGGAAATACTGCAAGCTTTTGTGGTGGATACTGGTAGTTATTTAGAAGCTGCTAAGGAGGCGATTGCTTCGGGAGATATGGAGACACTCGCCCGCCACGCTCATCAAATTAAAGGTGTCAGCGCTACGGCGGCCGTGCGGTTAATGCCCGACATGGCAGATCAGCTTCAAAGTCGGGCTGAATCTAATGATTTGGAGGGGGCTACAAGAATCATCGCTGAATTAGAAATAATTCTGGCGGGGGTTGAAAAGTTGGTGGCTAGTGAGTAATCAATCAATTTTGTTTTGAACCGGGCTCTCCAGCCCGATCGCGGACGGCTCTTGGCAGCCCCGCGATCGCTCGCTTGTAAAGATTTTTAATCTTTTATCAAGATATTTATCTCAATGTGAAGGAATTGGGAACTCTTATAACATCTTGTGTGTTGTAACTTATGACACTACTGTATTAAGTTAATGTGGTCAAATATAAAATAATCATTAAGCCGATCGACATAAGGGTGCTTTTCGTCTATCGGCTTGAGACACCAAGACCCGCTTTTCGCTATCCCCGCCCATTAAGTGCGTATTTACGCTCAACGAGGTTTTATGACTCCAGTCATGTTACGCCAACTCTGGTCATTAATTGAGACCACCCAAGCTACTCTGTTAGTCAATTTAGACGATGCGACCTTGGTACAGTGGCTGCTAAAGCAGTTAAAAACGAACTCTGCGCTTAATGGCAAAGAAGCAGATGTGTTGGACGAATACATCCAGTCTCGGCTTTCCCTAATCCGCGATTTAGCTGAGCAGCGGCTCGCACCAGAGCTACTGTGAGCGGATTCAATCAAAATCGGATAAATATTCCAGGGAAGGGCCATGAGCCCTTGCGCTGGGCAGAAATAGCAGAAAAGAAACCGGGTTTCAAGGATAAATCTTAGGTTTGACGACCAGACCTCCAGCCGGAAACCGGGTTTCCAACTCTGGGCTCCCAGTTTGCTCAAAAAAAAACAGGCGGGTAGTCGGTGCAGTTGCTGCTGTGCAGCACCGGATGCAGAACGGCTAATTTGAAGCCGGAGGCTTTTGTAGATCGCCGATCGCCACAGTTCTCGACAGCTACAAGGTAGGATTGTCAGGAAAGCGTTCTACTAAAATCTATGCGTAAATGGGGATTTCTGCTACTAGCAAGTGTGTTATTTGTGGCACCGTTGGCGTCTTGTAGGGATCGATCGGCACAAATCGGACAAACAACAGCAACAACTACTGCAGGCGGCAACTCGCAACAAGGTTCCAGCCGGATAGATACAATTGTCAGCCGCGGCAAACTGATTTGTGGCGTCAGCGGCGAACTGCCGGGTTTTAGCTTTGTAGACGAAAAAGGCAAATATTCGGGACTGGATGTGGATGTGTGCAGGGCTGTAGCGGCGGCAATATTTGACGACCCCGAAAAAGTCGAGTACCGAAAGCTCAACGCTAAAGATAGATTTACAGTTTTGCAGGCCGGAGAAATCGACATTCTCAGCCGAAATACCACCTACACGGCCAGCCGCGACAGCACTACCGGACTGGAATTTGCCCCGGTGATCTTTTATGACTCTCAAAGCATCATGGTCAAAAAAGACAGCGGCATCAAAAGTTTAAAAGATTTTGCGGGCAAATCTATCTGCGTGCAGACAGGTACGAGCACCGAACAAAATTTGTCCGACCAAATGCGAAAATTAGGAATTAAATACACTCCAGTTGTGTTTGAAGATGTGAATGCTGTCTTTGCTACTTATCAAGAAGGTCGCTGTCAAGGTGTTACTGCCGATCGATCGCAGCTAGTCTCGAAGCGGACAACTCTGCCGAATTCCGAGAATAATGTTGTTTTGCCGATCGTGATGTCAAAAGAACCGTTAGCCCCAGCCGTGAAAAGCGGCGATCCTAAATGGGCTGACGCGGTGAGATGGGTCGTTTTTGCTGCGATTGAAGCTGAAGATTTGGGAATTAATTCAGGAAATGTAGACCAACTTGTTGCAAGCACTACAGACCCTAACGTCAAACGTTTGCTAGGAACAGAAGGAGATTTAGGTAAAGGTTTGGGACTCCCGAACGACTACGCTGTCCGCGTTGTGAAGAAAGTCGGGAATTACGGGGAAATGTACGATCGCAACCTCGGCCCCAAAAGTACACTCAAGTTAGAACGTGGTCAAAACAGACTCTGGAAAGATGGCGGTTTGCTTTACTCGCCGCCGTTCCGTTAATTTTAGTTAACTGTTGACTTTTAACTGTTGACAGTTGAGTGTTAACTGTTGACTGTTGACTGTTAACAGTTAACCAACAAGATATTTTAGACAGCAAGGTACTCCGCGCTTACCCGACTTGTAGGGTGCTTTCTAGGTGTAGCCTACAAGATATTTTAGGCAGGCTAAAGTTAGGTATAGTGTGCTCTACATTAAACAGTTATGAACCCAGAACCTCAACCGGGCAAATCGCAGAAATTGCCCAAATTTAAAGATATATCAAAACTGCTGCGGGACGATCGCTTCTGGAAAATAGCCGGACAGGCGATCGCCCTAATTTTAGTAATAGTTGTTATCGCCATTCTCTGGGACAATCTCAGTGCCAATTACTCGCAACTGGGGATTGCGTTTGGATTTGATTTTCTCAATTCCCAAGCATCTTTTGACATCGGTGAAAGTGTAATCCCCTACAGTCCCGCCAACAGTTACAGACAAGCTTATTTAGTCGGTTTAATCAACTCGCTGCGGGTGATGGGTATAGGCATTATTTTCGCCACAGTTGCGGGTTTGACGGTAGGAATTGCGCGCCTTTCCGACAATTGGCTGCTGCGAAGTTTGGCTGGTTTGTATGTGGAAATTTTGCGAAATACGCCGTTATTGCTGCAATTATTTTTCTGGTATTTTGCAGTTTTCATTTCCCTGCCCAAGCTGGAAGACAATCAGCAGATGAGGGGGCCGATTTACTTGACAAATCGCGGCATTGCTGTACCTTGGCCTGTGGCTTTGCCGGGTTTTGAGATTTGGTTGATTTTGCTAACTGTCGGAGTTTTGGCTGCCGCTGGGCTTTGGATGTGGCGGGCGCGGGTGATGTTGGAAGAAGCTAAGCCGGGAAAACAGTTGTTTTGGGCTCTAGGTGCGATCGGGCTGAGTGCAATCTTAGCTTTTATTATCACCAAAAATCTGCCTTTTCGCCTAGATTTCCCCCGCCTGACACCAGAATTGCAACTCGAAGGAGGATTAAAATTAACTCCGGAATTTGCCGCCCTAGTGACAGGACTCAGCTTGTATACTGGCAGTTACATTGCAGAAATTGTGCGGGCCGGAATTCAGTCAGTATCGAGAGGTCAGTGGGAAGCGGGAAAGTCTTTAGGGCTGAAGTCTGGAACAATGATGCGGATGGTAATTTTGCCGCAAGCTTTGCGGGTGATTGTGCCGCCTTTAACCAGTCAGTATCTGAATTTAGCTAAGAATTCGAGTTTAGCGGTTGCGGTTGCTTATCCCGACGTTTATTTTGTGGTGGGTTCTCCGACCTTGAATCAGACCGGTCGGGCGATCGAAGCAATGTTAATTATCATGGTAACATACCTCACAATTAGTTTGATAGTTTCTTTGTTCATGAATTGGTACAATAAAACCGTACAAATCAAGGAGAGGTAAATAGTTTAACTTTAATATATTTTAAGGGTGATAAAAGGAGATCGCGTTAAATGGCATACAGTGACTTTAGCTTAGACAGAGTAACTAAAAATTTTGATTTAACGATTTCCGATAAAATTGATATGTTCGCTGCTGTCTCAGAATTAGAGCCGAGTAGGTTACTGGCAGAAATTCTCAAAGATAATATACCCTTAGCATTGAGCAGCAACACGGAAAAAGCTCGCTCGGAAATGATTATCGCACCGATTTTGATCGAACTTAGAAAACAGTTAAACTTGGAAATTAGTTTGTTTTCGGGAATAGACTTTACCGTAGATGTTGAAAAAGGATTAAATGGAAGTTGCGACTTTCTGATCAGTCATTCCCCCGAATTACTAATTGTTAGAGTCCCAACAATCATCATTGTAGAAGCCAAGAAGGAAAATATCAATGGCGGATTGGGAGAGTGCGTAGCAGAAATGTTGGCTGCTAGAATATTTAATGAACGTGAAGGTAACGAAATTCCTGCGATTTATGGGACTGTTACTACAGGTACTATCTGGAAATTCCTGAAGTTGCAAGAACAAATTATTGAAATTGATTTAGGTGAATATTACTTGAGAGATGTGAATAAAATTTTAGGAATCTTAGCGAACAGTATTAGAAATTAATAATAACTAAAAACTGATGGAAACAATACCTGTATTACCGCCCCCAGCCACCGAATCGCCTACCCCTTGGAATTGGGCGCGCAAAAATTTATTTAGTACCTGGTACAACAGCCTTCTGACGGTAGTTTGCCTAATTATCGCCTTCCAAACTATTAAAGGAATTATCGTTTGGGCAACAACAAAAGCTCAGTGGCGCGTGTTAGAAGCCAACTTGCCGCTATTTTTCGCGGGCAGATTTCCCCGCGAATCCTACTGGCGGCTGTGGATAGTATCGGCCATAATTGCTTTCTTGGGAGGATTAACTTGGGGAAACATTCAGCGGCAAGAACGTCTTTGGAATCCGCCTTTACTAATTATACTGGGTGCTGCGGTTGTGGGTGCGGTCATTTCGCCGATCGACTTAACATCTCGTTTTTACCTGCTAGCAAATATTATTGTAGCGGCTGCTAGCTATTGGGCGGGGAGACAAATTCACCCTAAAATAATGAGTTGGATACCTGCAATGTGGGTTCTTTCCTTCCCAATAGTTTTGTGGCTAATTAAAGGTGGGTTAGGTTTGACAGAAGTGTCAACAAATGATTGGGGCGGTTTAGTATTGACGCTGTTTTTAGCAGTTATTAGTATTGTGCTTTCCTTTCCTTTGGGAGTATTGCTAGCACTCGGTCGACAAAGTTCTTTGCCAGTTGTAAGACTGTTATCAACACTATACATTGAAATTATTCGCGGTTTACCATTAATTGGCATTTTGTTTTTAGGTCAAGTGATGCTGCAATTATTCCTGCCGCCCGAATATCCGAAATTGGATAGAGTGATTAGAGCGATTGCTGGATTAACGTTATTTAGTGCGGCATACTTGGCAGAAAACGTGCGCGGTGGCTTGCAGGCCGTGCCCAGGGGACAAATAGAAGCAGCGAGGTCGATCGGACTCAATACACCCCTGCTTACAATTCTCATTGTACTGCCTCAAGCACTGCGAATCGTCATTCCTGCGATCGGCGGTCAATTCATAGGATTATTTATGGATACATCCCTGCTGTCTCTATTCGGAATGTTAGAATTAATCGGAATATCCCGCGCAGTTTTAGCAAATCCATCCTATATTGGCAGGTACGCCGAAGTTTACATATTCGTAGGCATCATTTATTGGATATTTTGCTACTCCATATCCCTAGCGAGTCGCAAAATAGAGCGAACATTAGGAGTAGGTCAAAGGTAAAAAAATATCTGCGTTCATCCGCGTTCATCAGCGCTCATCTGCGGTTAAAAAGTCAAAAATTATGGAAACTCAGCAAACAAGCCCAGAAAGAGTAATCGTAGCAGAAAACGTTCATAAATGGTACGGACAATTTCACGTACTGCGCGGAGTCAGCATGACCGTAAACCGAGGTGAAGTCGTGGTTGTGATGGGGCCATCGGGTTCGGGAAAATCGACGTTTATTCGCACATTCAACGCATTAGAAGAATACCAACAAGGTAAAATTACGATCGACGGAATCGAACTTTCCCACGACTTACGCAACATCGAGACAATTCGCCGCGAAGTAGGAATGGTGTTTCAGCAATTTAACCTGTTTCCCCACTTATCAGTCTTGCAAAACGTCATGCTAGCGCCAGTATGGGTGCGCCGCTGGCCCAAGAAAAAAGCCGAAGAAGTTGCAATGCAACTATTAGAAAGAGTGGGAATTTTGGAACAAGCAAAAAAATATCCCGGACAGTTGTCTGGAGGACAGCAGCAGCGGGTCGCTATTGCACGTTCTCTAGCCATGCAGCCTAAAATCATGCTGTTTGATGAACCGACATCAGCATTAGACCCGGAGATGGTGCGGGAAGTGTTAGATGTAATGCGAAATTTGGCTCAAACAGGAATTACAATGGTAGTGGTGACTCACGAAGTCGGGTTTGCGCGCGAAGTTGCCGATCGCATTGTGTTGATGGATGGCGGTGTTTTAGTGGAAGAAGCCCAACCCGAAGAGTTTTTTCAGAACCCAAAGGAAGAACGCACCCGCAAGTTTTTATCTCAGATACTGTAACTGATTTTCCAGTTTAATCGGTGGGTTGGGCGACGGTCGCAGCAGTCAAAATCGACCCAATTAAGGTAAAATAAAAGAGTGTACAATCAGTCTCAATTTTGCTGAGATAGCTTGCAATGCCATCCACAAAAACTCTGCCGTTAGTTAAAGACTCGGAACGCCTAGAAAGTCGCCTCAAAGAAATTCCGGCGGTTCCTGGTGTATATTTAATGCGCGATGAGAGCGATCGCATCCTTTACATCGGCAAATCCAAAAAACTCCGAAACCGCGTCCGTTCCTACTTCCGCGAAAGCCAAAATCTCAGTCCCCGCATCGCGATGATGGTGCAGCAAGTGCGCGAAATTGAATTCATCGCCACCGACACAGAAGCAGAAGCTTTAGCATTAGAAGCAAACCTCGTAAAACAGCACCAACCTTACTTTAATGTACTCCTGAAAGATGATAAAAAATATCCTTATTTGTGCATAACTTGGTCGGAGGAATACCCGCGCATTTTTATCACCCGCAAACGCCGCGCAGGTAGTGCCAAAGACCGCTATTACGGCCCTTACGTCGATACAGGGGCGCTGCGGAGTACGCTACATTTAATTAAGCGAATTTTCCCGCTGCGGCAACGCCCTCAACCGCTGTTTAAAGACCGTCCCTGTTTGAACTACGACATCGGGCGCTGCGTTGGCGTTTGTCAAGGGTTAACTTCGCCGGAAGAATATCGAAAAATCATCCAAAAAGTAGCGATGATTTTCCAGGGAAGGACTGAGGAATTGCTCGATATTTTGCAGCCCCAAATGGAAGAGGCAGCCGAAGATTTAAACTTTGAAACGGCGGCGCGCATTCGCGATCAAATTAAAGGTTTGCAGTCTTTGAGTGCGGGTCAAAAAGTGTCTTTGCCCGACGATACGGTTTCCAGGGATGCGATCGCACTTGCGGCCGATAGTCAACACGCTTGCGTTCAATTGTTTCAAATTCGCGCCGGTCAATTGGTCGGAAGATTGGGATTTATGGCGGAAATACCTCCCCAACCCAGGGCGGGCACGGGGGCACCGCCCCTACAATCGGGGGGGGTAGAGGCCGGAGCGATTTTGCAGCGGGTGTTGGAAGAACACTATCAAAATGTCGAATCTGTAGAAATTCCCAGCGAAATTTCTGTGCAGTACGAATTGCCAGAAGCGGAAATATTAGCCGATTGGTTGAGCAACCGTAAGGGGCGCAAAGTTACGATTTTGACGCCGCAGCGGCAAACTAAGGCTGAGTTGATTGAGATGGTGGAACGAAATGCTGAGTATGAATTGGCGAGAATGCAAAGATTGAGCGATCGCAATTCTCAAGCAATGGAAGATTTAGCAGAAATTCTCGATTTGCCAGAAGTTCCTCGCCGCATTGAAGGTTACGATATTTCTCACATTCAAGGTTCTGACGCGGTAGCTTCCCGCGTTGTATTCATTGACGGTTTGCCCGCCAATCAACACTACCGCCATTACAAAATTAAAAATCCTGAAATTAAATCGGGTCATTCTGATGATTTTGCGAGTTTAGCAGAAGTTATCGGTCGCCGATTCCGAGGATTGAAGGAAGAAGAAACAGCCAAGATGGAACATGGATTTAGCGATTTAGAAGAACCGGCAGAAATCAGCAATTTATCCTCAGTTTCTCATACTATTTCCGACAAACCCGACTTAATTATGATAGATGGTGGCAAAGGTCAACTGTCAGCAGTTGTGGCTGTTTTGCGGGAAATGAATTTGCTAGAAGAGTTGCGCGTTGTCAGTTTGGCAAAGCAGCGAGAGGAGATATTTTTGCCGGGGGAATCTTTGCCGCTGCAAACTAATTCTGAGCAACCGGGCGTACAATTATTGCGCCGGGTGCGGGATGAGGCGCACAGGTTTGCTGTGAGTTTTCACCGGGATCGAAGAAGCGAGAGAATGAAGCGATCGCGCCTTGATGAAATTCCTGGATTGGGACACCACCGACAAAAACAATTGTTGGCACATTTTCGGTCGATCGACTACCTCCGTTTAGCGACTCCCGAACAGTTAGCAGAAGTTTCTGGGATTGGCCCGCGTCTGGCGCAGCAAATTTACGATTATTTCCATCCGTAAAGTCTTACGCAGCATGGGAGACGGGGATTTTTGGGGCGAGGGGGCGATCGGCCCGCAAGTCCCGATTCAGCCTGTGTGAGGGAGGTCTTCAAAATTTTTGCACAGACCTATTGCAATCCCCAGAGACTTGTGGTATGTTTAGTTTCTGTGCGCGGGCATAGTTTAGTGGTAAAACTTTAGCCTTCCAAGCTAACTATGCGGGTTCGATTCCCGCTGCCCGCTTGCGCCTACAAAAACCTCAAACCAAGGAGAAATCAACGGTTTGAGGTTTTTTATTGCCCAGAATACGGCTGATTCGGCGGTCAAAGTGACTATCAAATGACTATCAAATGACTATCAAATGACTATCAAATGACCTTTTTGGATACAATGTGGAGACAATGTGACTAGAATTTGACTAGAAATATCCAGCCGATAGTTAATAGCGGTAAGGTGCGTGGCAGAAGAACACCCTACAGAATTAGGTTTTCTGTAAGTCCTGTATCTGCAAGAATAATTAGTTAACATAGAGTGCCCTGATTTGGCAAGATTGCCGATCGAACTCAGCTTGAGTTATGACTGATTCGGAGTCGCATCAGTCACAAGGAGAGCCCGTGAAATATTTTTCAGTAGTAATGTATTTGCTGCGGGAACGGCAACAATTTCTTGAAGAAATTCGCCAAGGTGTAAAGCTCAAATCTAAAATTTTCGGTTTGTTGATTTCTAGTACCGTATTTTTTGGCATTTACGGAGCGATATTAGGTGCATCTAGTACGTGGATGCAATGTCTGGTTTCAGCAATTAAGTTGCCAGCACTTTACTTGCTGACGCTGATTATCTGCTTTCCCACACTTTACTTTTTTAATGTCATGTTTGGTTCAAAACGAACTTTTGAGCAGTATTTGACATTGTTGATGACAGCGATGGCGATGATTAGCGTTTTGCTGTTTGGATTTGCACCTGTTAGTTTGTTTTTCCTCATAAGCAGTACTAATTACAATTTTTATCTGGTGCTGAATGTTGCTATCATGGCAATCACAGGATTTTTGGGAGTAAATTTCATTTATCAAGGAATGCACTTTCTTTCAGAACAAGATGCGGAAGGCAAAGACATCAGGCTAAATATTTTGCGCTTTTGGTTGGGACTTTATGCGTTTGTTGGGACTCAGTTGGGATGGACGCTGAGACCGTTTTTGGGGTCGCCGGGAATGGCTTTTCAACTGTTCAGAGACCGAGAAAGCAATTTTTATATGAGTCTGTGGCAATCAATTATGTCTCTGGGAGGATCGTAATTAATCCCAATTAAAGGAGATTTTGAAGAGTGATACAAGCGGATTTGGAACAGTTAAAAATTTCTGATAAGGAGTTGGAAGATTTGAGCGGAATAGCTTTGAGCGAGGGTTTTGCAGCGGATTTTTACCGACCTGCTGCACTCCGGGACGGGAAAAAGCTGTTCTCTCTTTTGTTGAATGAGTTGCTAATATTTTGCCTGACATTAGTTGTTTCGCTGCCTGTTGCTTTACTGGCTAATAAACATAATGTTGGTTTATTTAGCGATGCTGAAATATTTGTCCGGGTTTTACAAATAACTTTGAGTTTGTCGCTGGCGATTACTGTTGCTTGGAATGCCTATAAATGGGTTAAGGCCAAGCCTCTGGCAACGCTGGCGGGTCTGCTAGATGAAGTTGAGAAGTATCATGAAGTGATTCATGCTTTAGATATTATCGATCGCCTAACGGATGCTGGCAATTTACAAGCCAATTTAATTAACCGAGGAGATGCGATTGAGGCATTAAAAATTACTAGAGAAAGTTTAGTATGTGCTTTGAAAACAGAGAGGATTCTCAGGGAAAATAAGAAATTTATCGACCGCCGTTACGAGTTATTTACTAATATTGAAAGTAATTTGGCTGCTTTGATGGCGCTGGATGTGAGCGATCGGGCGACTGAATACGGGCGGTTGCTAAATGAGGCGCTAGAAATTGGGATGAGCGTACACAAAGAGGTAAGAAAGTTGCAAAATGGAAAGTGAAGTTGAATTACAGGTTTGTAGTAAGGACTTTAGTCTTTAAATCAAAGCTTTTAAGGCAGAGGCAAGTGTCGCAGTTGTAGGGTGCGTCAGACATCGATACTTTCGATTTTAATAGGTTTGGACGATCTGACGCACCCTACGCATCTACCCACTTTTTTATCAACTTAAAGTTTTAATCATCAAAAATATCCAACTGTTCGCCCTCCGACTCTTTTCTACCATTTTTTTTAACACCTTTCCGCAGCCCGATCGCAATTTTGCTATGTTTCTCAATCTGCTTCATCACCTGTCTCGCCCTGTCAATCACCGACGGCGGCAAACCTGCCAATCTCCCCGCTTCAATTCCGTAAGATTTGTCCGCACCTCCCGCCTGAACTTGGTGCAAAAATACGATTTGATCGGGCAATTCTTTAACTGTCACCTGATAATTTGCGACATTATCTAAAATAGAAGCTAACTCATTCAATTCGTGATAGTGAGTCGCAAAAATTGTCCGCGCCCGAATCTCAGTTGCTAAATATTCTGCCACAGACCAAGCAATCGAAAGTCCGTCAAAGGTCGCCGTTCCCCTGCCAATTTCATCTAACAAAACTAATGATTGCGGCGTGGCGTGATTGAGAATATTTGCAGTTTCGTTCATTTCAACCATAAACGTAGACTGACCAGTTGCCAAATCGTCTACTGCGCCGACGCGGGTAAAAATGCGATCGCAAATTCCCAAACTCGCCGCTTTCGCCGGCACAAAACTGCCCATCTGCGCCATTAACTGGATCAAACCCACCTGCCGCAAGTAGCAGCTTTTGCCACTAGCATTCGGCCCGGTTAAAATAATTAAATCTGGGCGGTTTAGCGAGTCTTCCCGACCCAAAAAAGCAGAATTAGGTACAAAAAATCCCGGCGGCAAAGACTTTTCCACCACAGGATGACAACCTTCAATAATTTTAATTTCCCGACTTTCTGTCATAGTCGGGCGGCAGTAATTCTGGTAAACTGCTACTTCTGACAAACCGCACAAAACATCGACCGCCGCCACGGCGCGGGAAACGTTGCGAATAATTTCGGCGTGTTCTCCTACCTCCGATCGCACTTGAGCAAAAATATCGTATTCCAATTGATTTAAATCTTCCCGCGCTGTCAGAATTCGCACTTCCCTTTCTTTTAATTCTTCAGTGCTATAACGTTCTTCATTGGTGAGAGTTTGCTTGCGGGTGTAGTCCTTCGGCACTTGGTCTACTTTCGATTTGGTAATGCTGATGTAATAGCCGAAAGCTTTATTGTAGCCTACTTTTAAATTAGAAATCCCGGTACGTTTTCTCTCTGTTGCTTCTAAATTTGCAATCCATTCTTGGTCGGCGGATGCAGTGTGGCGCATTTCATCTAGCATGGGATTGATTCCCGGTCGAATCAAACCACCTTCTTTTAAATGAATCGGCGGTTCATCAACTAAATGAGCGTGAATTTTAGTTGCTAATTCTTCTAAAATTGGCGGTACATTTTGCAGTGCTTTTAAATAGGGCGAGATCCCTTGGGCTGCGATCGAGGCTAATGCCGGCAGTTTTCCGAGAGAATCAGCTAAAGCGACCAAATCCCGCGCGCTAGCTGTTCCAGAACCAGCGCGGCCTGTCAGTCTTTCGATGTCGTAAATTTGGCGCAGCAACTGCTGCAAATCTTGGCGCAGGGCGTTATTTTCTACTAATTCTTGAATCGTGTCGTGTCGGGCGCAAATGCCTTTAATGCTGAGCAAAGGTTGCAGCACCCAGCGGCGCAAAGCGCGGCCTCCCATTGCGGTGCTGGTTTTGTCTATAGCCCACAGCAGCGAACCGTGAAAAACTCCATCTCTCACTGTTTGAGTAATTTCGAGATTGCGGCGGGTTTGGTAGTCGAGTATGAGAAAATCGGTGAGAGTGTAAGTGTGCAATCTTTGCAAAGAAACTGCTTTTTCCTTTTGAGTTTCTTCGAGATATTGCAACAAACCGCCGGCGGCGCGCACTGCGAGGGAAAGGTGTCCGCATCCCATACCTTCGAGCGATCGCACTTTGAACTTTTGCAGGATTCTCTGTTTTGCTTCGGACAAACTAAACGGAATTTGCGATCGCAAAGAATAGCAAAACGAATTCGGCAAACAATCGGGCAAATGCTCGGATTTCTCTCCAGGCCTCAACATAGTCACCAAATCCGGCGCATTAGTCGGCACCAAGACTTCCGAAGGCTGCAAGCGCAGCAATTCTAGGGTTAATTGTTCTAAACTGTCTGCTTGGGTAGTGACGAATTCTCCCGTAGAAATATCTGTATAAGCCAATCCCCAATGTTCCCCAGCAATGACGACTGCTGCTAAAAAATTATTTTGTCTGGGTTTGAGCATTCCGTCATCAGTCAAAGTTCCGGGAGTGAGAATGCGGGTAATTTCTCGCTTGACTTGGCGGCCTTCTTTAGCAGCAATTGAGGCATCTTCAACTTGGTCGCAAACTACCACAGCATAGCCTTTTTCTACTAACATTGACGTGTAGCGGTCTAGGGCGTGGTGCGGCACTCCTGTCATCGGCACTCTGCCGATTTCCTTGCCGCTTTCTTTGCTAGTACAAACAAGTTCTAATTCCCGTGAAATCGTAACTGCATCTTGGAAAAAACACTCAAAGAAATCTCCGACTCTAAACAATAAAAGTGCGTGGGGATACTGTTCTTTCACTTCCACATACCGCTGCATCATCGGAGTTAGCTTGGTGAATTCTAGTAGGCGGTGGTCGGCATTGCGGATGTTGGCTTGATTGGGGTCTGTTGGGGTAGATGCAGTGTAAGGCATAAAAGGCGATCGATAAATTTTAATCTTTAACAACTTTACCGCAAGCTCGGCTTTTAGTTATAACTAATGATACAATATTTGACTATTAATCATCCTTAAGCAGGGTGCGTGATTCTCCAGATTCAGGTGGAGTATGGAGCGATACAAAAGTCATGCACCCTACTTAATAATCGATCAACCCGCTTTTACTTGATAAGTTTTCGGTCGCTCTTTATCTAAAGTGAGCCAGGACATCGGCTTTAGTGAGATTAAGTGAGAAGCTTTATTTGTTGTGAGATAAAAGCGATCGCCGATCGACAAAAACAACCTCATCCATCTCGTTATTAGCTGTTCTTGCAGATGTTGAGCGAAGACCGAAGTTGCAATCTTTTCTAAGGATTTTAGCAATTAAGAATGTCCTAACCGTCGGGCGCGGTTGCTATAACTGTTGGCGGTTAACGGAAGAATGTAAAATTTCCCGCACTTTAGGGGCATAAACTTTACATTTTCGTTATTGAAAACAGCCGGAAGATAGATTTATATATTATACCTACGATAGAGAGATTAAATATTTTATATGCTTAAGATTAACAACATTCAAGCGAGTAATTTCTCAGCTTAGTAAAGGTATGATTTAGCATAAAAAATATGCTCGCTAGTAGTTAACTAGAGGAGAACGAAATAATGAAAGCTCTTTGCTGGCACGGAGCAAAGGATGTGCGCGTTGATAATGTACCAGACCCAACAATTATCAATCAGCGCGATGCGATAGTTAAAATCACGTCTACAGCAATCTGCGGCTCAGATTTGCACCTCTACAATGGCTTCATCCCGACAATGCAATCCGGCGACATTCTGGGTCACGAATTCATGGGGGAAGTAGTCGAACTCGGTAGCGAAGTCAAGAACTTAAAAAAGGGCGATCGCGTCGTCATTCCTTTTACTATTTCTTGCGGCAGTTGCTTTTTTTGCAACCGCGATTTATGGTCGCTGTGCGACAACTCCAACCCCAATGCTGGGCTGGCTGAAAAAATGTTCGGTCATTCGCCTGCAGGACTGTTTGGCTACTCGCATTTAACGGGCGGCTATGCAGGAGGTCAAGCAGAATACGCGCGGGTTCCGTTTGCAGATGTCGGCCCTTTAAAAATTCCCGACGGACTTTCTGACGAGCAAGTATTGTTCCTCACCGATATCTTTCCTACCGGTTACATGGCGGCCGAAAACTGCGACATTCAGCCGGGGGATACTGTAGCTGTTTGGGGATGTGGGCCGGTCGGACAATTTGCAATCAGAAGCGCGTTTATGCTGGGGGCCGAGCGAGTAATTGCGATCGACCGCATACCGGAACGCTTGCAAATGGCGGCCGCGGCGAAAGCTGAAATCATCAATTACGAAGAAATAGACGCCGGGGAAGCCGTCACCGAAATGACGGGGGGACGCGGACCCGACTCTTGCATCGACGCGGTAGGGATGGAAGCCCACGGCACCGGTCTCGACGCTTTGTACGACAAAGCCAAGCAAGCCGTGCGGTTGGAGAGCGATCGACCTACGGCCCTGCGACAAGTGATCCTCGCGTGTCGCAAGGGTGGTACAGTGTCAATTCCCGGCGTTTACGGCGGCTTCGTTGACAAAGTGCCATTAGGTGCAGCTTTCAACAAAGCCTTGACCATGAAAATGGGACAGACGCACGTTCAGCGCTATTTGCGGCTTTTGCTCGATCGCGTTCAAAAAGGCGAAATTGACCCATCATTCGTAATTACGCACCGAATGAAATTGGATGAAGCGCCCCACGGCTACGATATTTTCCTCAACAAAAAAGACAACTGCATCAAAATTGTCCTCAAACCCTAACTCGGATTTACCCTTCACGGAAAAACTATGCTTTTACAAGAAAAAGAATCAGGCGACTTGATAGAAATCCTGGATGTAGAGGCTTTAATCAGCCCTACAAAAAATGAAGTGCCGGGAAAAAATCAAGCTGGTCAAGAAGAGCAAGAGAAAGCAACTTTTCCAAAAAGTAATTTAGTCTTTCCTTCCGGTGAAGCTCTGCCGCGCTGTTGGACTGAGGAAAATTATCAAACTCATTGATTCCACTAATTCTCCCCATCCCGCTTAACAAGAGGGGGACTCGAAGCTAGGGGGATGGACACAGCACATAAGTGTCCGCTAAACCCGAAAAACCGCTCTCCAATAGGGGTTAATACCCCTGCCGGAGGGCGGTTTTGACGTGTTTTTTGAGACATGGAGGACACAGCGCTGTGTTTGTTTAAATAGAATGTACGATCGACCAAATTTAAGAGAGTCTTAGTTCGCGACCGCGAGAAACCGCATTAAACTAAAGTGATAAAGATAACCGGGCTTGATTTAATTTCTTTATGACTAAAAGATGATTCCCCTCGCTCGTTGGCAGCGTTACAAATAATGAAACTTGTTCAAAACACCCTGGGAGGACTTCCCCATGTTTTACCATAAGAAGCCACTACAGTATTACAAAAGACCAGAAAAGCCAGATGCCGTTTACGCCAAGAAAATACAAGAACTAATTGGCGGTACATTTGGCGAAATGACCGTGATGATGCAGTACCTATTTCAAGGTTGGAACTGCCGAGGCCCAGCAAAATATCGCGATATGTTGCTTGATGTCGGTACAGAAGAAATCGGGCATATCGAGATGCTAGCAACTATGATTGCTCACTTGTTAGATAAAGCTCCTGTATCTATGCAAGAAGAAGGTTTCAAAGATGCTGTGGTGGGTGCTGTGATGGGAGGAAACAGCCCGCGAGATGCGATCGCCGCCAGCATGAATCCGCAGCACGCAATTGTATCGGGTTTGGGCGCACTTCCTAGCGACAGCGTAGGGTATCCCTGGAACGGCCGTTATATCGTTGCTAGCGGCAATCTTTTAGCAGATTTTCGCTCGAATTTGCACGCTGAATCGCAAGGAAGATTGCAGGCTGTGCGGATGTATGAAATGTCAGACGATCCGGGCGTGAAAGACACCCTGAGTTTTATGATCGCCCGCGACACGATGCACCAAAATTTGTGGCTGGCGGCGATCGAAGATTTAGAAAGTTCGGGAATGGAAACAACACCCGTTCCGAGTTCCTTCCCGCAGGAGTTGGAAAAATCAGAATTTGCTTATCAGTTTTGGAATCATTCTGAAGGTTCCGAAAGTAGCGAGGGACGCTGGGCGAAAGGCAAATCAATGGACGGCAAAGGCGAGTTTGAATATGTAGCCGATCCCCAACCGTTAGGGCCAGAACCAGTACCGCCGCCGCCCGAACCCAAATTGCACGGCACCGGGATGAAATAGCCAATCAAAAAGTTAATAGTAAGCTTGCCAGTCCACCATTGACTAATTAAATAATTAAGGACTAAAGTGCTTACTCCCAACCTAACAAAAACTAAAGTTCTTACTACTAACCAAAGGTTAGTGGTAAGAACTTTACTCGCTAATTGGCTAATTAATTAGTTAAGGAATTCAGTCCTTACTACAAACCAGGTTTTGACAATAAGTCTAATCACTAACCACAAATAAGTTATGCAATTGCAAGCAGTAATTCTCGATATTGATGGTACTCTGACGCTCAGCAATGACGCCCACGCTCAAGCTTGGGTAGAGGCATTTGCGGCTTACGGCTACGAGGTGCCGTTCGATAAAATTCGCCCGCTAATTGGTATGGGAGGCGACAAAGTTATACCCAAAATGGTATCAGGACTTTCCGACGAAGAAGGCGACGGGAAAAAGATTGCACAGCGGCGCAAAGAACTGATTATTAACCGCTTTGCTCCCGAACTTTCTCCAACCCCCGGTTCGCGGGATTTGCTGTTAAAAATGCAGAAAGAAGGATTGCGGCTAATTATTGCTACTTCAGCTACCACCGAAGAACTTTCCGGTTTGCTGAAAGCTGCACAAGTTGACGATTTATTGGATCAAGCGCAAGCGGCGACATCGAGTGATGCGGAAGCTTCTAAGCCGGAACCGGATATTGTGGAAGCTGCTTTGAGCAAATTGCAGATGGAAGCGAGTCAGACTGTGATGTTAGCTGATACTCCTTACGATATCGAAGCTGCGGGCAAGTGCGGGGTGCCAGTAATTGCTTTTCGGTGCGGAGGTTTCGATGATGCTTCGCTGGCAAATGCTGCGGCAATTTACGATCACCCGGCTGATTTGTTGGCGCATTATGACGACTCTATTTTAGGGAAAAAGGAGTTGGTAGCGCGTTGAAGTAATATGGCTAACTGCGGGGCATCGCCCCTAAAGTAGCCTGATCGGCTACAATCCACTCGACTTGATGTGCTTCTGTGATGTCTGGAAGATCTAGGCGATCGGCTAATTTTTGAATCACTGCTTCTGGGACTGGGGCTGTGCGGGAACGGTTGCGATCCTGTATTTCTGCGATCGGTACTTCGATGTAAACAATGCGAATTCGCGCTTTGTAAGCAGCAAATAAATCAATTAATTGCTGCCGCATTTGTTTGGTTGTATTCGTGGCGTTCCACACAAAAGAAGTTCCCGATCGCAAGTATTCCTTGGCTCTTTGTTTGGCTCTTTCTACAACCTCACTTTGGTTTTTTTCCGGCGATATATTCATCTCCAACCTCAGCGCATCTAAGGAAATCACAGGCAAATTTGGCAGGTTTTCTCTAATCCAATAATCTTTGCCGCTTCCGGGCAATCCCGACATCAAAAAAACTTCGCATTTTGTATCGTCAAACATTTCAGCATCGGGGTTGCCGTTGTCTTTGCGGAAGTAGATAAATCGGCTGTGTGCTGATGGAAATTGTCGGGGAGAATCCAAACAATTATTTTCTTGACAAAACTCCCGAAATAGTTCTATTTTATCGAGCAATTCTTGTCTGTCGCTACACTGTCGGCCGCGCACGTCTGCTTCGGCTAAAAGTGCGAGGAAATCGCAGCGGACAACTTGACTGACTTTAATTACAGACTGCTGGGGGTTGGGTTTGTCGATCAGCCAGATGGGTAAACTGCCGAATTGGACGATCGCCACAACTGTTTCGCGAATGTCAAACTGCACAGGCGGCTCGAATTGGGATAAAATTTGTCTGACCATTCTCGCACCTTGGCGGGCGTGACCTTTTGAGCTAATTCTGCCGTCGGCTTCTATTTTTGTAAAGGCTGGTTTGGCGACATCGTGCAGCAAAGCGGCGGCAAAAAGTATCGATCGTTTTTTTTCGGGAAGTTGCCGCCAATTTTGGGATGAGATTAATGCTTCGCAGACCATTCTGGTATGAATTAAAACATCTCCTTCGGCGTGATAAATCGGGTCTTGCTGACAGCCTTTTAAGTTTTGAATCCAATCAAAATGATTTTGAATGGTGTCCCAATCTAAGAACCAATCGGGCGGTTCGGGACAAAAGGGAAAAGTCCAAGTTGCCAATGGCGATAACAGTGCATTCATAAATTTACCTGCTGGTTAACTAAAATTAAATAAATTCACATCGGGTCGCAGAATATTGGGTATAATGGGGCGATTTAGCCAATGTCCTTCTGCATTTTTAATAGCAGTCAAAAAACTGGCACGCACGTATTTGTAACGTGCCTTTACTATGCCATCTTCTTCGACTTTAATGTACAGACCCTCCATGCGATCGCTCTTGTCAGTCTCTTTCAAGCATCGTTCTTCATCTAATCCCAATTCCCCGCAGTACAAACGCAACCGATCCAAATGTCCCGGTTGAATAAAATTAGATTTTTCCACAAACTGCATCATTTGCTTGGGCGATTTCAGCATTCCCGAAAATAGCACGGGAACGGACACTAACGGCAGTCCGCTTAACAACTTGTGGCGGGATTCTGTACTCAGAAATTGACTGGTTTCTAAGTCCAGCACATCGTATTCCATAAAATAGTGCGGCAAAAAATCATAAAAAACAGTGTGTTTCGCATAAAGCCATTCGCCGTAAAGAATGTAGCGATTTCCCAGCACTTCTCCCAGGGTTCCGCTGAGACTGAAAGCCCACTGTTTGAATAAGTTAAAATGTTTTTCCCTCGGCCCGCCGGTGAGATAGTGGCCGCGACTTTGCAGCAGCATTTGTCCATCGGGTGCGAAGCTGATGCCTGTATTAGCGCCGTCTACCTTTTCTTCAATCACTGTCGGGCGATCGATCAAAACGCTAAATGGCACGCTGTCGAGGTCTTCATCTCCCGGCTGGAAACGCGAACCTTCGATGTGATAAGTTCGAGGATATTTAAGAATTTTAACCATCAGCCAATCCCTTTGAGATTTGAGACTTTAGAGGCGACCCAATCTATTTAACCATTATAATGGAATTATCACAAAGGAGCGTGTAAGTTGAAAAGTCAAAGTTTCCAAAGCATATCATCAGCAATCGCTGGAATTATATTAGTAAGTGTGCTACTCCTCGGATTAAACTCTTTCGTCGTTATCAATCCAGGTGAAGCAGGGGTGGTTAGCGTTTTAGGAAAAGCCACAGATGGAGCATTGTTAGAGGGGTTTCACCTCAGACCCCCGCTAATATCCAAGGTTGATGTGTACGATGTAACAGTGCAAAAATTTGAAGTTCCCGCCCAGAGTGCTACTAAAGACCTCCAGGATTTAAATGCTAGTTTTGCGATCAATTTTCGCCTGGATGCTGAGAAAATAGTGGATATCAGAAGGACTCAAGGAACTTTGGAGAATATAGTTTCAAAAATTATTGCTCCTCAGACGCAAGAAGCATTTAAAACAGCCGCTGCACTGAGAACTGCCGAACAATCTATTACTCAAAGAAGTGAACTGAAGCGAGACTTTGATACTGCGCTGAAGGAAAGGCTATCCAAGTATGATGTAATCGTGCTCGATACGAGCGTTGTTAACATTCGATTCTCCGCAGATTTTGCGAAAGCGGTTGAGGAGAAACAGGTTGCTGAACAGCGGGCGCAAAGGGCTGTTTATGTGGCTCAGGAAGCCGAACAACAGGCTCAAGCTGATATTAACCGCGCTCAAGGTAGAGCTGAAGCTCAAAGGCTGTTGGCGGAAACTTTGAAGGCTCAGGGCGGCGATTTAGTTTTGCAAAAAGAGGCGATCGAAGCTTGGAGAAGCGGGGGGGCTCAGATGCCAAAAGTGCTGGTTATGGGCGCAGGATCGAGTCGGGTTCCTTTCATTTTTAATATGAGCGATATTCAGGAAGAACCCGAGCACCCGCAAGCGACCAACAATTAAAATATGACTGAGGGTAACAAACCCGGTGTCTCCGAAAATATTGGCTTTGCTAACCAGAAATCTCGCAATAAACCGGGTTTCCTCAGAAAGCACACATAAGTCCTATGAGAGTTGCGGGAATATGCTACACTTCTGAAAGCCACAATATAACGACAGTTTGAAACCTGTGGTTATAAAAGCGAAGTCCGCAATTAAAATGCAGGCAACACACTCATTTTAGGAAGCCAGGAGAAATCATGACCCGCGCTATTATGGAAACCGACAAAGGCACAATCAATTTGGAATTGTTCGATGCGGATGCGCCTAACACAGTGAAGAATTTTGTAGACTTGGCGGAAAAAGGTTTTTACGATGGATTGTCCTTTCACCGAGTCATTCCTAACTTTATGATTCAAGGTGGCTGTCCAAAAGGCAATGGAACGGGTGGCCCCGGCTACAAAATCAAGTGCGAAATTAACTCCAACAAACATTTGGCAGGAACTTTATCGATGGCTCACGCAGGCCGCGATACGGGTGGCAGCCAATTCTTTATTTGCCATTCTCCACAGTCTCATCTAGATGGAGTTCACACAACTTTTGGCAAAACTGAAGATATGTCTGTCGTCAATGCTATCCGCCAAGGTGACAAGATTATTTCGCTCAAAATTGAGCATTAATTTCCAGTAATTAGTTTTGTTGGCAATAAGGAATAAAGTCCTTATTGCCAACAAAACTTGTGAAAGTTAAGAGTTTTAAAATCTATAATTTATGACTGTTATCAATGATTCTGCTGTGGTGGCTGAGTTAACTGAACTATATTTAAAATATGAAAAAGCTCTTTGTACGAACGATATTGAAACTCTCGATAATTTGTTCTGGGATGCGCCGGAAGTCGTGCGGTTTGGGGTGACGGAGAACCTGTACGGGAGTGATGAGGTGAGGGCTTTTCGCAAAGGACGATCGCCTGTAAATGTCGATCGAGAAATGTTCAACCTCCAAGTCGTGACTTTCGATGCAGACACGGCGGCTGTGACGCTGGAATTCCGCCGTGTGATGGATGGAGTGGTGCGGCTGGGGCGGCAGAGTCAGATGTGGCGGAAGTTTCCGGAAGGGTGGAAGATTGTTTCCGCTCACGTTTCTTTTTTGCCGCTGGAGGGATGAGCGGTGACACACCTCCGATCAAGGTGAAATAATTTCCCCTGTCGGTATTTGAATTTGATTATTGTTGAGCCATTTAATTCCGCAGATATTCTTTTTTTCCTATACTCTTAGTGCCTCTCTCTGCCTTATCACCGATCTTCTGCTTTCTTGGTTTTCCACTTTTGCAGTAGCTTCCTCATTACCGCTATTTTCCCTGCTACGATCCTCTAATACAGTTCATATTTGAGCAAAGTACACGGAATCGATCCATTAAAAACCGGAATCCGCCGCGATGTCCTGAGTCCAACCTTTTTACCCAACTCCTTATTCCCAGTCAAAATAAACGCATTCCAACCTTTAAAACGATTCTTGAAAATATCCCCCAACATTTTGTACAAATCTCCCAATTCGCTAGCATCTCCCAGGCGCTCTCCGTAGGGAGGATTGCAAATCAGAACGCCTCTGTCTGCGGGTGCTTCCAACTGAGATAACTCGGTTTGAGCAAACTGAATCTTACCGGAAATACCAGCTTGCTGCGCGTTCGTGCGAGCTTGAGTTAACATATCGGAATCGCGATCGCACCCTGCAATCACCTCTTTGAGTTCAGGCAATTCGCTATTTTCCGCTTCTGCCCACAATTTATCCCACAAAGGTTCGTCAAAATCCCGCCAACTCATAAATCCAAACTTTTCTCGAAACAATCCCGGTGCAATATTCAAGCCCTTTAACGTCGCTTCCAAAGGCAAAGTTCCAGAACCGCACATCGGGTCTAAAAACGGCAAATCAGGCGTCCATTCTGCCATCTCCAACAAAGCAGCAGCTAGGGTTTCTTTGAGGGGAGCAAGCCCCATCGCCGGTCGATATCCCCGGCGGTGCAAACTGCCTCCCGAACTGTCTAAACTTAAAATAGCTCTATCTTGATGAATGTGAATGTTAATTAGCAAATCGGGATGCTCTACATCGACATTAGAACGCTTGTTAAATTGAAGGCGCTGTTGGTCGGCGATCGCATTTTTGACCTGCAAAGCTGTAAAGTGAGTGTGGTTCAACTTTTCGTTGCCGCCGGTGCAGTTTACTGCTAAAGTATTGTCGGGATATAAGTATTCGTCCCAAGGGATTTTTTGCACTTCGCGGTAGAGCATATCCGAGTTGTAACACCGGAATTCGGCGATCGGCATTAGCACTCTAAAAATTGTTCTCGACCAAAGATTGACGCGGTACAATAAAGCGCGATCGCCCGCAAAGTAAACCCCAGTAAAATCTGGCTTGACATCCTGCGCCCCTAAACGTTCTAATTCTTGGGCGGCAATTGTTTCTAAACCGCGCGCAACTGTAGCAAAATATTGATTCATTTGTTAAGGCTTAATGGTTAATGGTTAATTGTTATTTGTTAATTGTTAGTGGTTACTACTGACAACTGATAACTGACCGATCACCATAGTAGCTGGTTTTAATCCTAAGTCTCAAAAAAATAATCTACCTTAAGGCAGATGCCTCGGTTCGCAAATCCTCGTTTATTAATAATAATATTCAACAAGCGATCGCATTTCCCTGCCTCTATTTATTTAGAGCGCTGACTGCGAGAACACATACGCTAAACCTTAAAACTCTTACTTTAACAGGAATTCAGCTCTCAGGCTCAACTTGCTCTCTCACTTTTGCAGATGAGTTCGCTTGTATATTATTGAAAATTTTTATTAACTACTTCACAATTTATTGACTTTATGCTAAGCTACTTAGAGCTTGAGATTGAACCCTCAACACAATTGTTAAGGAACATCTGAGCTAGATCGGTTTACTACATTTGGAGACATTTATGTCAAAGCAAATTGACGGATCGACTTTCAAACAATCCCGTGCCAGCAAAATTCAAGTTGAAGTCAAGGAAATTGCCAAGCAGGTAACAGCTAAAAACATCTCTTCTCATCTGAATGTTGATGCTGATGGTGACGATGTTAGCAACGAATAATTAAAAGCCTTTTCTGTTAGACTTCGCATCCCCAAGCAAGAAGTAATAGATTGTACTCCTTGCTTGCGGGATAACTATAGGGGCATTGCCTCGGAAAATTAATTTGTCCAATTTTTATTGAGAAAAATTGTCATAAAGAATTATGCGATCGATCGCCAACCTATTGCAACCATACAATCTCAAAGAATTTTTAGACAACAATTGGACAACCAAAGCAGTTTTGATCCCCAGCGAAGGTAAGAAAAATTTTGCACACCTATTTTCCTGGGAAAAACTAAACTACATCCTCAACTTTCACCAACTAAGATATCCCGATATTCGCTTAGCAATAGGAGGAAAAGTCCTCGATGAAAGCGCCAATGAAAACATCATCAAATCCTGCCAAGCGGGAGCCACTTTAATTATCAATGAAGTACACAAACTAATTCCAGAAATCGCTCACTTTGCTGCGGCCATCAAATCAGACTTAGGTTATGCAAATCAAGTAAATGCTTACTGTTCCTGGCCGGAAAAACAAGGATTTTCCTCCCACTACGACACCCACGAAGTTTTTATATTGCAAGTAGATGGAATCAAGCAATGGTATGTATTTGAAGACACAATTAAGTATCCGCTGAAAGATCAAAAATCCTCATCTTTTCCACCACCAGAAACCGAAGCATATTTAAGCTGTATTTTACATCCAGGGGATGTGCTTTACATACCGCGGGGACATTGGCATTATGCGGTTGCTTGCGAAGAACCATCGCTGCATTTAACATTAGGAATACATTGCAAAACCGGAATTGACTTTTTAGAATGGTGGGTTAGCGAATTGCGCGAACAATCAGATTGGCGCAAAAGTTTACCGCTACGAACAAACCCAGATTCTATCAATGCAAATGTCAACAGTTTAATTGCTGAATTGCACCGCTACGCAAACAGTAAAAATCTTGCAGATGAGTATAGCAGTTATCTGGACAGTTTAGGCAAACCTGTTGCCAAATATTCTTTGCCTCATCAAGCAGGGTTCAATATTTTTCCCTATGGTGTGCAAACCAAGTTTAAAATTTCCAAGTTTCAGCGGGTGAGAATTCACGAATTATCTGATGGTGGCGGATACAAAATAGTTGTTGCAGGTAAAGAAGTATCCCTGAGAGGAGTCACAGCTAAATTTATGGACAATTTATTTAGTACGGAGTTTTTTACTGGGGAAGATGTTATGGATTGGTTGCCGGATTATGATTGGGAAATAGATGTAGTGCCACTTTTGTCCAAGCTGGTAGTTGAAGGAATTATTTTTGTAGGTTAAAACTGGAGAAGAACATGAGTTATTATAAATGGGTTGTAAAAAGAGCCATTTCTGACACATACAATGAGTTAAACAATGATGGATAAGTTTTTTTGTGCTGATGCTTCTAAATGCGTTGAAGAGGATATTATTGGCAGCGGTAGTAATTACCAAACCTATATATTAATTGAATGTTGTTTACCGTGGGAATCTGAAGCGTTTAATACTAAACAAATTTCCCAAAATCTCAAGGATTTGGTAGAGGAAGTAGAACATTCAAAACAGAAAATCAGATTTTTGTTGATAAATAACGATCGAACCAAATGTTCAAATCAGCGCAAAGTTTTGATTTATGAGAATAAACATCGGGAACTTTTTGGCGGTTACGAAAAGCAGGAATTTAATGTAGATAGTTTTGATAAAGTAGCGACAATTATCAAAAGCTATTTAGCTGGAGAAGTCGCTGGTTGCGAAACCGACAACAAGCAAACTAGAGATATTTTAGTTTGCACTCACGGCAGTCACGATATGTGTTGTGCCAGATACGGCAATCCTTTTTATGCCCAAGCAACGGCTTTAGCTTCTGAGTTAGAATTGAATGATGTTCGCGTTTGGAGAGCCAGTCACTTTGGCGGACACCGCTTTGCACCGACTGCGATCGATTTGCCTGATGGCAGATATTACGGAAATCTCGATCGCGCGTCGTTCCAATCAATTTTAACGCGAACGGGCGATATCGAATGCTTGAATAAAGTTTATCGTGGTTGGGGAATTTTGCCAAATCCTATCCAAGTTTTGGAAAGAGAATTGCTCGTGCTTTACGGGTGGGATTGGTTTAACTACAAAGTTGCCAGCAAAATTCTCGATTTAGACACAGAAAATGATGCTTTTTTAGCTGAAATTACCTTTGAAAAAGCCGACGGTACGTACACTTATCGTGCCGATTTGGTAAAAGATGAAACAAAAACTGTTCTACTCAAAGGTTCCTGCGGTGCTAAAAAAGAGTCAGAATTTGTCAAATATTCGGTAGAAAATCTCCATTTTTACTCGACAAAAAAAGACGAGTTAAAGTTGGCAATCTCTCCTTCAGTTTCGCTGCCAAAATTGGTCGAGACTACGTGATCGGCTGTCCCGCATCTAAATTATTCTTTTTTGCGGGCGGGACACCTCACAAGAATTTCATCAAACTTGAGTGTAAAATTTAAATAGGCCGATGATTAAATCTCTAACTGCATAAATATGTGCGGGATTCCCAGGTACTCAAAGGGATTTTCTTGTTCGGAAAATCCTAGTTTTTGGTAAAATTTAATGGCATTAATGCGAGACATAAGTCTCAAAGTTTTGATATTTTTTTGCTGAGCTTTTGCTATTAATTGTTTAATCAATTTAGTGCCAATTCCCTGATTTTGAAATTCAGGAAGGACGGCAACGTAGCTGATGCTTCCTAATTTTGGGGATAATTTTCGCAGTCGGGCTGAAGCAATGATTTTGCGATCGCACATGGCAATTAAATGCAAAGCACCATCTTCGTGATTATCCCTTTCGCTACCAATCTCCATTGCTAGAGGCGATCGCAAAACCAGCCACCGCTGGTAAAACATCTCTTCTAATTCTTGTTTGTTCCTAACCGGGCGTATATCTAGTTGAGGCATTTTTATCTTGTAGGGTGCATCGCCGCCAGATTTTAGATTGAATTTGCAGATTATACCGTAGGAGGCCGACGCACCATACGGTATAATGTGCGAGTTACAAACTGTCAGTAATACTGGTGAAATTAAAAGCTTTCACCCGCACTCCGGGCACGACACTACCGCCGTAACGCTTCACCGTACTAACTGCATCTACATCGCGCAACATATCAGGTAAAACTTGATTGAAACGCAGGTTTTTAATCGGGTAAGCAATTTTGCCATCCTCAATCCAAAAAGTACCGTCGCGAGTCATTCCCGTTACTTCCAATGTTTTCGGATTAACGTAACGCACGTACCAAGCTCGACTGACGAAAATTCCTCGCTCCGTTTGAGCAACTAAATCTGCTAAACTTTGGTCGGAACCTGTCATCACGATCGGGTAATAAGCACCTTTTGCCTCTTTGCCTTTTTGTGCGGCCCAGTAGCGGGAATAAGACAAACTTTGAGGGACGCCATCTTTGATGATTTCCAAATAGTTATTGCTCAATCCGTCGCCGAAAAAAGTATTCGATCGCAGCAAAGGATGAGCCGGATCGCGCTGCACTTGCACTAACGGGCTAAAAAGTTGTTCCCCCGCGCGGTTTCCCGCTGGTTTTCCCTCTGAATCGGCGATCGACATAAACGATCGCCCCTCGTCCGCCGCCCTCGCATCCAGCCCCCAAATCACCCACGGTAGCAAGCCCGCAAAAGCAGCGCCGTCAAGGATTACCGGATAAACGCCGGGAGTGATGGGGCGGGGGTTGCGAGATGCGATCGCCCGATCGAGCACTTGTTCTGCTAATTCGGCGATCGGCAATTCGTTGATACTCCAAGCAGTGCTCTGAGCCCAGCTAGAACCGTCTTCAACGCGAGCAGTAAAGCTGAAATCCGCCTTGGTAGACTGGTTGCAGGCGCGGAGTCCGGTTGACGAGGCGATCGCGTACAGCGACGCCTCAGTGCTCAAAGTGCCCGAACCATGAGCGCCCCCCTGGGAGGATCTCGCGCAAGCTTGCTGCACCATTTCTGCCCGCGCTAGAGGCGATATAGTTGCGGTTGCTGCGTCGAATGCGGGCGATCGCAAATCGTAGGTTTGAGGCTGCAGCAGCGGCATCCATTCGGGGTCTGCCGGCGCAATTCTGGCCAATTCTTCCGATCGCTTGACTGCGGAGGCGATCGCATCTTCATCAAATTCTGTAACCGCAGCAGAGGCGCTTTTGTTGCCAAAATAGCTAGTAATGATCAGGCTAAATACAGTTTTGCTGATATTTTGACTGATTTGATTTTCCGAGAATCTCGAAAGAGATTCCTCGCCAGTAGAGAGACTGACAAATACTTCCTCTGCTTTGGATAGTTTGACTGCTTTTTCTACTACAGATAAGGCTTGGTCTTCACTTAAACTTGCGGGCGATGTTGTTACAATCATGATTAATAATTAGGCATTGCGAATTGGGCATTGCGAATTGGGCATTGCGAATTGGGTATTGCAAATTGGGCATTGCGAATTGGGCATGGTTAGCAATTAACTAATAAGTAAGAACCGATGCCCCATGCCCCATGCCCTATTACCCAATTTGAATATCCCTCACTCGCACCGGCACACAAGCATGAGTCATCTGAGCAACTTGCATCGGCTCGCCCTTTCCGCACATATTAGTACCGCACTGAACCTGCTCCGAAGCCGGCCCGATCGCATCTATTTGATTCCAGAAATCAGTAGTCATCGCCTGATAAGTTACATCCTTCAACATACCGACAACTTTACCTTTTTCCACCTTCCAAAAAGCATCGCCGCCGAATTGAAAATTGCGCCGCTGCTGGTCGATTGAATAACTACCGATACCGTCGATTAAAATCCCGTCTTCGGTATCAGCAATCATCTGTGCCAAAGTAGCAGTATGGCTGCCGCCATCCGGGCCCGGTTCCAATCCCAAATTGGGAATTCTGACCATCGGCACGCTCGACCAACTGTCAGCGTAAGCAGAACCGTTGCTGCTACCGCGTCCGAGGCGATAAGCCGTCTCTCTGTCAGTGAGATAATCAACTAAAACCCCATCCTTGACAACGTACCAATCTTGTGATTTTACGCCCTCATCATCGTAACCCATTGTACCGCGGCCCCCTGGCTGAGTGCGATCGCACTTAAAATTCACCCAAGGTGCAGCGTATTGCAGTTTATTTAACTTATCAGTAGTAGCAAAGCTCGTGCCGGCAAAATTAGATTCGTAGCCGTAAACCCGGTCTAATTCAGTTGGATGTCCTACTGATTCGTGGATTGTCAAAAACAAATTTGTCGGCTTAAGAATCAGGGATTTGCAAATACCAGCAGGGATTTTAGGAGCGCGGACTTTCTCAATAGCTTCGGCAGCAACTCTTTCAACTTGACTCAACAAATCATCGGGATTAATATGTTCGTAACCGATATTCAGGGGCGGGCGTTCGTAACTGCGACTTTGGGCATCGCCGCCCGCAATTGCCGTACAGTCAAAGCCCGGATAGCTGCGGTAGATTGTTTGTTCGATTAGCGAGCCTTCTGTGGAAGCAAAAACCTTGTCTTCGCGGCTGGACTGCAAAAAAGAATCAGCTTTTTTGATGCCTTGTGCGCCGTGTGCTAGCAGCTTCTCGTTGATAGTTAGCAGCAGTTCAGCTTTCTCAGCAACCGGTACCGAAAAAGGGTCAATGGTGATGGGAGTAATGTAGGTATCGACATATTTTTCGACAGGCACTAACCGCACCGGTTCCTTTTGAGTTAAGCGGCTGCCTTTAGCGATTTCTACAGCCAAAGCGACTATTCTTGCAACCTCTGCCGGTGTTTTGCTGTGACTGGCGGCAAACCCCCAAGCGCCGTCTAGAAGCACTCGCACGCCAAAACCGGAACTTACATTATCTGACAGTTGACTTAAAGATCGATCGCGCGCGTAAAGATTCTGCCTTCGGTAAGTGCAAAAACGCACATCACCGTACTCGCAACCTGTTTTACGAATCAAATCTACAGCCAAATTTGCTAACTCATTAGCAGAGATTTTTGCCGTTAATTGCACCATAGTTATTTGTCATTCGTCGTTAGTTATCAATTATTATAGCGCTTTTTAATTATTTGAACGAACCGCGAAGACGCAAAGAGCGCGAAGGAATAAAGAGAGAGGTTTTTCTCCTTTCCAACTAGAGTCTTTACCTGAAAACATCTACCTATCTTCTTCTTGCTCTTCCTTCGCGTCCTACCCTCCAGGAACGGCTTCGCCGAACGCGCCTTCGCGGTTCGTTAAATCCTACTCCATCTCGTGTAAAACCCCTGTCAAAATTTCCACAATGCGATCGATATGTTCCTTCTCAATAATCAACGGTGGCGACAAAGCAATAATATCACCAGTCGTGCGAATTAGCAACCCTTTTTCATAGCACTGAATAAAACAATCAAAAGCCCGTTTCCCCGGCTTCCCAGCAAGAGATTCTAACTCAATCCCGGCGACAAGTCCCAGATTCCGAACATCAATTACGTGGCGCACCCCCTTCAAAGAATGCACCGCATCTTCCCAGTAACCAGCCATCTTATCGGCTCGTTCAAACAGCCTTTCTTCCTCATAAATATCCAGCGTCGCCAAAGCAGCCGCACAAGCCAGAGGATGACCAGAATAAGTATAACCGTGAAAAAGCTCGATCGCATTTTCAGGAGCATTCATAAAAGCATCATAAATGCCTTCTTTCACAAACACCGCCCCCATCGGCACCGTACCGTTAGTTATCCCTTTCGCCGCCGTCACAATATCGGGAACCACCCCAAAATATTCCGTTGCAAAACTGGAACCTAAACGCCCGAATCCGGTAATTACCTCATCAAAAATTAGCAGAATTCCGTATTTGTCGCAAATCGCCCGCAGTCGCTCCAAATAACCTTTCGGGGGAATCAAAACCCCTGTAGAACCAGCCACTGGTTCCACAATTACCGCTGCAATATTCGACGCATCGTGCAAAGCGACAATCCGCTCCAATTCATCCGCCAAATGCGCTCCCCATTCCGGTTGTTTGCGGCTGAAAGCATTGTGTTCGAGATTGTGAGTGTGAGGCAAATGATCGACTCCCGTTAGCAAACTGCCAAAAAACTTGCGGTTTGTACCGATACCGCCGACAGAAATTCCCCCAAAACCAACGCCGTGATAGCCGCGTTCCCTACCGATCAATCTTTGGCGAGTTCCTTCACCTTTCACCCGGTGATAAGCAATCGCAATTTTTAACGCTGTTTCCACAGATTCCGAGCCAGAATTAGTAAAGAAAACGCGATCGAAATTGCCCGGAATCATCTTCACCAAACGTTCCGCCAATTCAAAAGCACCCGGATGTCCCATCTGAAAAGCCGGAGAGTAATCCAAACGCAAAACCTGCTGTTTAACTGCTTCGGCAATTGTCTCGCGGGCGTGTCCTGCATTCACGCACCACAGCCCCGCAGTACCATCTAAAATTGAGCGGTTATCATCGCTTGTAAAGTGCATATCTTTTGCCGAAACCAATATTCGCGGATTGGCTTTAAACTGTCGGTTTGCCGTGAATGGCATCCAGTAAGCGTCCATATTTGTCATCGTTTTTTTATCTTTTTATATTGATGATTCTGCCTCCAAACTATAACTTGCTACCGATCGGAGATCGCCCGACACTTATTATAATTTTACAAACATCTCTTTTAAACGAACCGCGAAGACGCAAAGAGCGCGAAGGAAGAGAAGAAAGAGGTTTTTTTCATTTCCAAGTAGAGTCTTTACCTGAAAACATCTACCTATCTTCTTCTTTGTCTTCCTTCGCGCCTTCGCGGTTCATTAAATAGATATTATTTGCTAATTAACGATCGCCTCCGCAGACTCATGCTGCAACAAACCAGTTAGCATTTTCACAGGTCGCTCCCCGTAGGGCCAGGCGAAAGCATGGCGGAAAGCAGCTTCTTGACACGCTTGCAACTGCCGAAAATCAATGATATCCAAAGTTAACAAATTCTCGTACTCGAAAGGCAGCCGCACGTTGTGCAATCCCGCGTTGTCGGTGCAAATGGCAATATCGACGCCAGCTTCAAAACATCGATCGAACACAACCTTCAATTCGCGCATATCCTGCAACGTCCCCGTTTTTAGATAGGTAGTCGGGCAAACTTCCAAGCATTGACCCCTGCGCGCGACTTCTGGCAGCAGTTCGGGATATTTTAAAGGAATTTGAATCCCGTGGCCGATACGCATCAGATAAGGCAGAAGTTCGGGATAACAACCAGACGTAGTTTCGTAGAGGTGGCCGGTAGTTTTGATGCCGATCGACCTCGCATACTGGTACAATCCGACAAACTCCTCCAAACGCTCGCCAATACAATCATCGCCCCCAGCTATATCGATCGCGCAAACATATTCTCGCATCCCGGCCGCCAAATCTACGATCGCCCGATTCACCTCATAAGGCAAACGCGAGTGCATACACAAAATTTGGCTGGTAACAATCGGACAATCGCTAATTTGACTTGCCTTGCCCACAACCTTTACAATTTCTGCCATCAAATCAATGCGTTCTGACTGTTCCAAATGTTCTGGAGTCCGCAAATAAGGCGTATAGCGCAACTCCAAATAAGCCATATTTTCAAACACGTAAGCGCCCCGCATCAACCGATAGATAAAATAAGGCAAAGTCTCAACAGTTTGAACGCTTTCTACTAGCGTGTGCAGTTCCAAATACTCATTGAGAGTATTGCGGGGACGAGTGTAAAATTCCTCAAAATCCGAGTATTTTTGAAATCGATTAACCATCTCAGCATTGTGGCGATCGAAATACCGCCACAGCACCCTAGGAACGACAGAACCGCCCAGATGGCGGTGCAACTCAGCGTGTAAAGTCATGGCAAAAAAGCCTCAATTTTCTCGATTGTAACAAAAATTAATTTGACCGAAAGCAATTGGGTCTGTTGCCCCCGGACTCGTCAGTGGATCGGCTCTCACTAATTTGCGTATCCGATCGACCTGTGAACCGATGTATCCGTGGCGTAGCCTCTCAAATCTCAAATCCAAAATCTAAAATTTAAAATTGATTGACATTTGGGACGCATTCATAGATAATCGGAGATTGTGTCAACCTGAACTGAACGCGAGAAACCCTTGGCTAACGTAGTTGTGATCGGCGCCCAGTGGGGCGATGAAGGAAAAGGCAAAATTACCGATTTGCTCAGCAAATCCGCAGATATCGTTGTCCGCTACCAAGGGGGCGTCAACGCGGGTCACACCGTGGTAGTTAACGGTCAGACTTTCAAGCTGCACTTAATTCCGTCTGGGATTCTCTACCCTGATAAAGAGTGTATTATCGGCTGCGGTACGGTCATCGACCCCAAAGTTTTAATTGCAGAGTTAGACCAGCTAGAGGCACTGAATATTTCGACGGCCTCGCTGATGATTTCGGAAACTGCTCACGTAACCATGCCCTATCATCGATTAATTGATGTAGCATCGGAAACCCAGCGGGGAAATTATAAAATCGGGACGACGGGACGCGGAATTGGCCCTACTTACGCCGACAAGTCCGAACGCACTGGCATTCGGATGCTCGATTTAATGGACTTGGAAGGGTTGCAAGAACAACTGGAATGGACGATTAATTGTAAAAATGTCCTTCTCGAAAAACTCTACAATTTGCCGCCTTTAAATCCGCAAGATGTAATTGATGAATATCGAGTTTATGCGGAACGTTTGCGACCGCACGTAGTAGATAGTTCTCTGAAAATTTATGAGGGAATTCACAAGCGGAAAAATATTCTGTTTGAAGGCGCGCAAGGCACATTATTAGACTTAGACCACGGCACTTATCCTTACGTTACTTCGAGCAATCCCATCGCTGGTGGGGCTTGTGTGGGAACAGGAGTAGGGCCGACAGCGATTGATCGCGTAATTGGCGTAGCAAAAGCTTATACAACCCGCGTCGGAGAAGGCCCCTTCCCTACCGAAATGGTAGATGGAATAGGCGCAATTTTGGGCGAGCGAGGTGCAGAATTCGGCACTACAACGGGCAGAAAACGCCGCTGCGGTTGGTTCGATGCGGTAATCGGCCGCTACGCAGTCCGCATCAACGGCCTTGACTGTCTGGCAATTACCAAACTAGATGTTTTGGATGAATTAGAAGAAATAAAAGTTTGCGTTGCTTACGAAATTGACGGCGAAAGATGTGTTGATTTCCCGAAAAGTTCCCGGATCTTTGCTCGCTGCAAACCTATTTACGAAACTCTTCCCGGTTGGAAACAATCTACGGAAGAGTGCCGGAATTTGGAAGATTTACCGCCGCAAGCATTGGATTATCTAAAGTTTTTGGCAGACTTGATGGAAGTGCCGATCGCAATTGTTTCTCTCGGTGCCAGCCGCGACCAAACTATTATTGTAGAAGACCCGATTCACGGCCCGAAACGCGCTTTGCTTTCAGCAGACGGTCATCCCGCCAAACCATTTTAGGTTTGAGATTTTAGATTGGGAAATATTGATGGGGAGATTGGGTGAGTTGAAGAGACCGAGATTCGGAGAATAGCCAAATTCCCAATTCCCAATTCCCAGTTATTATTATCAAATATTCAGCGAATTTAATTAACTTCGATCGCTGTAGCATAAATTTGATAAAATGTAAAAACAATCAACAGAAAGTCATAAAATGGAACTCGCAGTAGAATGTCAAAAGCGGGCAGAAGGCAGCAAACCTAACGCCCTCCGCCGCTCTGGATTGATTCCCGCCGTCCTCTACGGCCACAAAGGCTCTGAATCTATTTCCCTTACCATCAAAGCCAAAACAGTTGAACACCTGCTCAAAAAGCACGTAGTCAACAATACCCTAATTGATCTCAGCATTCCCGACCTCTCTTGGAGCGGAAAAACCTTGCTGCGTGAAGTTCAAGTTCATCCTTGGAAGGGCTATCCTTACCACCTGAGCTTTTTCTCCGTGGCAACTCAAGACTCCCTGGAAGTTGAAGTGTCGCTGAATTTTGTCGGCGAAGCTGTCGGCGTCAAGTTAGAAGGCGGCATCTTGGATACCGTGCTGACGCAACTGGCAGTTAAGTGCAAACCTGACAGCATTCCTGAAGCAATTGAAGTAGATATTTCTAATTTAAAGTTAGGGGATGCGCTGCACATTCACGAATTAGTTTTGCCTGCGGGAGTGGTAGCTCTCGGCGAACCAGATCAGGTGGTTGTTACCGTGCTGGGAATTCAAGCAGGTTCTGAAGCAGAAGACGCAGAAGAAGACGCAGCCGCAGCAGCTTAATTAGTAATTGCTAATAGTTGTTAACTAATGGTTGAAAAAAAGGGCGATCGCTTTCTCGCAAAAGGGCGATCGTTTTTTGCTAAAAAGGCTATTCTCGTTTGGGTTGGAGCGCCGATTTTGGGCAGTTTGTAATATTTTTTAGGTGGACTCCCTTGCCCAGTCCACAACAAAGCCTCCCACAAGCAAGAACCGGCATTGTTTACTTTGCTTTACAAAACGGGCGATCGCCAGAAGCTACAAAAGTCGCGACGGGCGCGCAAATCTGCCAGAAACCGTACTGATTCTTACATATTTAGCCGTAAAATCAAAAAATCAGCCGAGAATCCCGGTTCCTCGCCAGCAGCGGGAATCAAAAAAATTAAGAATTAGGGGAACAAGCCCGCTACTCTTAGTGTCAAACGCGAGTATAATTGTGAAACGTTTAGACTACCTTATTTAATTCCTGCCTCTGGAGCCGCCGCCCATATGCCATCAACAGTGAATACAGAATCAACAGCGGTTCAATTTAACCAACAGGGAGAAACATACTTATCCCAAGGAAAAATAGAAGAAGCGATCGCATCCTGCGAGCAAGCTTTGAAGATTCACCCCAATTTTGCACCAGCTTACAAGACTTTGGGCAACGCGCTGCAAGCTCAAGGCAGGATGGAAGAGGCGCGGCACTGGTACGCTAAAGCGATTGAAATAGAACCGAATTTTGCGGAAGTATACGCGAATTTGGGTAGCCTGGGCGCGCAGCAGCAAAAATGGCAGGAGGCGATCGGATTTTATCAAAAGGCGATCGCGATTAAGCCGAATTTCGCGGGAGTGTACCGGAATTTAGCAAAAGTATTCGGACAAATTAGCAAACCGGAAGAAGCCCAGCAGTGCTGGTATCAAGCATTTAGTTTGGAACCGGAAAAAGTAGCGCCTGGGGAACACTTGAATATGGGCGACGCTTTTTTTCGGCAGGAAAAATACCCCGAAGCGATCGCCTGTTACGATCACGCCATAAAATTAAATCCTAATGTGGCGACAGCTTACCAAAATTTGGGCGAAGCGCTAAAAAAACAAGGCAAGTTAGAGGAAGCGACAGCATATTATCGCAAAGCTATTGAACTGAACGCAGCTAATGCGAGAAATGGCAGCGAGGGACAGCAAACTTTGGCGGGTGCAACTGCGAAAAACGGTGCAGTTAAGCAGCCGCCTGCAGCAACCGCAGTTAAGCAGCCAGTGCAGCAGCCAGTGCAGCAGCCAGTGCAGCAGCAGCCAGTTAATTCTACAATTAATATAGAAGATCCAGAAGCATACAAAATATTGGCAGAAGGCTATTTTGCTCAGGGTAAATTGGAACAGGCGATCGCAGCTTGCAAAAAGGCGCTGCAAATTAAGCCGGAAGCGCCACTTTACAAAATGCTGGGCAACGCCCTGCAAGCTGGCGGAAAAATTGATGAAGCTAAAAGTTGCTATGTCAAAGCAATAGAAATTAACCCAAATTTTGCCGAAGCATACGCTAATTACGGCAGCATTTGCGCGCAGCAAGAACAGTGGCAGCAAGCCGTTTCTGCTTACGAAAAGGCGATCGCCCTGAAACCTGATTTTGCAGGTGCTTTCCGCAATTTTGCGAAACTGTTAAGTCAGTTAGGCAAGTCCGAGGAGGCGGCTGAGGCTTGGTATCGAGCATTTGCGATCGACCCCAAATCAGGCACGGCTGAGGAACACGAAAATTTAGCCAAAACTTTGATCGAGCAAGGTAAGGTAGAGAAGGGAATTGAGTGTTACCGGCGCGCGGTTGAGTTGAACCCAAATGCAGGCGCAGCTTATCACGAATTGGGCGAAATTCTTAAGGGTCAAGAACAGTGGGAAGCGGCGGTAGATGCTTACACTAATGCTATTAGAAACAATCCTGCTCTTTCTTGGTCGCACAACAATTTAGCTGAGTCGCTGGTTAAGTTGGAACGGTGGGAAGAAGCTGTAAATGCTTACCGCAAGGCGATCGAATTAAATCCAGATTTTAGCTGGTCTCACAACAATTTAGCCGATGTGTTGCTGAAGTTGGAACGGTGGGAAGAAGCTGTAAATGCTTACCGCAAAGCAACAGAATTAAATCCAGATTTCAGTTGGTCGCACAACTATTTAGCAGACGCACTGATTAAACTGGGAAGGTGGGAAGAGGCAATTTCGGCTTACCAAAGGTCGATAGAACTCAATCCCGACCATTTTTGGGCGCACAACAATTTAGCAGAAGCGCTGGTGAATTTGGAACGTTGGGATGAGGCAGTTGTTGCCTACCGGCGTGCTAACGAACTCAATCCGAATTTCTTCTGGTCGCAGAGCAAATTGGGCGACGCGCTGCTAGAAATGGAAAGGTGGGAGGAAGCGATCGATGTTTACCGACGCGCGGCCGAGTTGAATCCTGATTTTCCGTGGACTTATTACAACATGGGGACGGCTTTTGAGAAGCTGGAACGGTGGGATGAGTCGATCGCCGCTTACCGCCGCGCTGCGGAAATTCAGGCGGATTTGCCGTGGCTTTCGCAAAAGTTGGCGGATGCTTTGAGGATGCGATCGCAGTGGGATTTGAAGGAGGCGATGCGTTTGTACCGGCGGGCGATTCAGGATAATCGTGATGACGTGCAGTTGTATCACAAGGCCCTGGAGATTGCGCCGAATGATGCTGACCTTTATGTTGAGTTGGCTGATGCTTTGGTGCGGCACAGTTGGCCGGATGGGGCGATCGTCTTTTATCAGATGGCGTTGCAGGTAAATCCCGAATGCGGTGAGGCGCACTTGCAGTTGGGGTTGATATTCGCGCAAAAGAATGATATGGATCGGGCGATCGCTTGTTACCGCCGCGCTATTGATGTTCAACCAAATGAGTATAAACCTTACCAATTGTTAGGCGATGCTTTGAGTGCAAAAGGTCAGCGGGTGGAAGCGATGAACTGTTACCGTCGCGCGATCGAGTTAAAACCTGACGATCCCTATATCCATAACAATTTAGGGGATATGCTGCGACCTCTAGGAGATTTGGAGGGGGCGATCGCTTGTTATCGCCGCGCGATCGAACTTAAGCCTGATTTCTCTTGGTTCCACTATAATTTGGGTGAAGTTTTGACTAAGAAAGGGCAAATTGATGAAGCGAGTTCTTGTTACCGTCACGCCTTAGAGTTAGAACCCAAGATTTTCTAATTTTCCCTGCAATTAAGCCTGTATTTGGTAATTTAATACAGGCTAATAGAGCCTACTTGCCTTAAAATAATATGAACGAGATTAGAGGAACTACCATGAACCCTGAAGCAACTAAACGCTTGGAAGAATCCATCCAAAAGACTTTATCCACTCATGCGAAAAACGACAAAAGTTATCTCTGGATGGCCTATTGGGTAATCTTTGAACGCGAAGCTGATCCTGATGGATTAGAAGGTTGGTTAAATGAACTAAAGTTAGGTTTGAGCCGAGCCAGTGTTATAAAAAAGATGCTTGAGGCCCATGAATTTCAGGAGCGCCTTCCAGAGGAAGAGAGGGGCAGCCAATTAATGACAAGCTTCACAATGCCCAATAGGGAAATGGTGAAAGAATTTATTCCACCTGCTGATGATTTTCCTGTAATTCCCCTGAGCATAGATGAGTTGAAAGAACAAGTAGCAAGTAAACATTGGTTTCATCAGATCGATCTTGGGAACGGAATAATCACACCTGGACAGGATGATAGCGCGGAGAAGCTACTTAGGATAAAAATGCCTGAAAAGCTAGATGGAAGGACTGTGCTTGACATAGGTACTTGGAATGGTTTTTTCTCATTTGAAGCAGAGCGTCGCGGTGCTAGTCGCGTTCTCGCAACGGATTCGTATGCGTGGCATAGCTGGGATGGGAAATCGGGATTCGATCTAGCACGGAGAGCTCTCAATTCAAAAGTACAAGCTCTGGAAATAGATATACTAGATCTTTCTCCAGATAAAATTGGGACTTTTGACTTAGTTCTGTGCCTGGGCGTACTTTACCATATGCGTCACCCCCTGCTCTCTTTAGAGAAAGTTTTTAGCGTCACTGGAAATCAACTGATATTGGAAACAACGGTTGAACTCTTTTCAGAAGACAGACCGGCTATGGTGTTTTATCCCGGTACAGAATTTGCTAACGATCCCACTAATTGGTGTGGGGCAAATCCAGCAGCCGTGATAGCCATGCTGAAAGTTGCCGGATTTAGCAAAGTCGAATTAGTGAGCTTAGTAGATTTCCCTATTCCGCAAACGGCGCGAGCAACTTTTCATGCTTGGAGATAATTTCACTTTAGGAAAGAAACTCTTAAAAACCATGTTTCCTTCCTAAGTGCGAGGGTGCGGAACTGGAAATTTTGCTCGATCTAATTCTTGTTGAGCAAGCAGCGCTGCTTGCTTCCAAGCTTGAGCTTGCGATTCAAACAACTTTTTCTCTTCTATTGTCCTCATAATATATTCCAGGCGATGTCTAATTTTTTGACCAATAACCTCTGGGTTGAATAAAGACCTAATCTCCTTAGCTGCTCTCGCTCCTACTTGCTGTGCTTGCGGATAATTTTCAAAAACATACTGCATGAGCGAAGCTGTATGATCGATATCCGGCTCAGCCCAGATACTACCTTTTGGGTAAAGTCCGTAAGCTTCAGTCGTTGCCACTAGATCGTACTTTACCAAAAAACTATTGCCGACATTCATAAAATCGGTATTGGATGAATAAGCCGTAGCTATGACTGGCTTGCCGTAATACATTGCCTCCGCCATAGTCAAACCAAAACCCTCAGCCCGATGTAGCGATACATAGCAGTTACAATTATCTACTAAGCCATGAACCTCTTCCTTGCTCAAATGCCCTTCGATAAGTTGAATAGATGGCCAGTCTTCTGTTATGGCTTTTAGTTGAGCGTACTGATTTTGATAATAATGATGAGGTCGAAACTTAATAATCAGTAAAACATCTTCATTAGACTTCCCAAAAGCTTTTTTAAACGCCTCAATGGTAGCAAAAGGATTTTTTCGCTCAAAACCGCTACCCATGTCGAACATGAACAGAAAAATAAATTTGTCTTTGGGTAATCCTAAAGCTTCTCGATCCAACTCATTGGGCGGTAAATCAATGCTAGGAGGTAATTTGACAACGGGAAGAGGCGAGACATCGGAAATCGTTTCAGCAGTGTAATTACTGTAAGTCCACACCTCATCAAATCGATTAAAAGCTCCCATAAAAAAATCAGGAAATACCGGAAGTTCCCAAATCCAAAAACCAATATTATAGCGATTATTAAAATATTCCGGATCGATAGAATTCAACAATGATTCGTGGGGGTTGGTATGGACGATATTAATGGGATAAGAATGATCGCTCGAAAAATTGGTGTATGTAGAATCTAAGTTGCGTTGCGAATCTTCTTTCAGATCCTTGATTGTGAAAGGAATGTTAGCTGCTTCTATCGCTCTGATAGTACCTCGCACACCCCCGCCCAAACCAAACTCGCCACTCACATGACCGATAATATTAACTCCAAACTTAAAATTTGTGTTATTGAACATGATTGAACTCCTAATCAAAAATATTTACAGTAAATCAAATTTGTCAAGTATTAGCAAGCCTTTGGTATTGCGCTACTTCAGATTGAACTTGCTGTGTTGTCTGGCGCCAAACTTGGATTTGGGAGTGAGCCAAAGCCGTCTCTTGCTGCATCTGATGGATACGAGTTGACCAGTTTGTAGATTGGTTCATTCTGTTTCTAATGATTTCCAACCGATTTTTGATTTTGATGCCTTGAAGTTTAGGACTCAGTAAAGACTTGATTTCTTGAGCTGCTCTTGCTCCTACTTGCTGGGATGCTTGGGGATTTTCAACAACATACTGCATTAATGATGCTGCATGCTCGATACTGGGATCTGCCCAGTAATTGCCTTTAAAGTAAGGCCCATAATCTTCGGTCAGCGTCACTATGTCATATTTTACTGGAAAACTATTGCCGACATTCATAAATTCCATATTAGATGAGTAGCCAGTCGCGATTACGGGTTTGCCGTAGTACATCGCTTCCGCCATTGTCAAACCAAAACCTTCGGCCCTGTGCAGGGAAACATAGCAGTCGCAATTGGCAACTAAAGCATGAAGTTCTTCTCTCTTTAAATGCCCATCTATAAAGTGAACAGGCCAGCCTGCTGCTTGCGCTTTGAGTTGGTCTCGTTCTTTGGGGAAAAAGTTGCCATTAGAAAACTTGAGTACCAGTAAGACATCTTCATTCGATTGAGCAAAAGCTCGCTTAAATGCCTCCAAAGTAGCAAAGGGATTTTTGCGACCTATGGTACTGTGGAAGTCAAACATGAACAAAAAAATAAATTTGTCTTGGGGTAATCCTAATTGTTCTCTATCAAATGACGGTTCGGGAAATTCAAGGCTGGACATCATCTTAATCACAGGGACGGGGGATACGGGCGCGATCGCTTCAGCGCAGTAATTGCTATAAGTCCATATCTCGTCAAATAAAGAAAAAGCGTACAGCCACCCTGGAGGAAATAGCGGCAGTTCCCACGCCCAGAAGCCAATATTGTATCGACCTTTAAAGCATTCGCGATCGACCATGTTGAAAACAACGGGTTCTGGCAGAGTATGAATCAGGTTAATGGGATAGGGATTTTGCTCGGAAAAACTTGTGTAGCTGTTGTCTAAATTTCGATGCCAATCTACTTTAATATCTTTGAGTGCAAAGGGAATTCCAGCCGCTTCGATCGCTCTGAGAGTGGCCCTCGAACCTTCTCCCAGACCATATTCACCGCTCAGGTGTCCAATAAAATTGATGCCGAAATTAGAATCTATTGTTTGATTGAACATTGTTCGTCTTTTACTTATGAAATATCTAGAATAAATACTTGACAACTAAGTGCTATTGCGGTTGAAATTAAGAGTATTTTGCTAACTCTTTCTGTACCTGTAATGCTGTCTGCCTCCAAGCTTGGGCTTGACGAGCCAATAGATCTCTTTCTGTCTGAAGTTCATGGAACCGATTTGACAACTGGGTATGATTTAGATGTGCCCTGATAAATTCAAGGCGATTTTTTATTTTTATACCTACAGCTTGAGGGTTTAATAAAGCTCTGATTTCCTTGGCTGCTATTTTTCCTGTTTTCTGAGCTTCCTGATAATTCTCAAATACACACTGCATGAGAGACGCAGCATGATCGATATCTGGTTCCGCCCAGACACTGCCTTTGGGGTAAGCTCCATAATCTTCCGTTGTTGTCACCAGCTCGTATTTGACAGGAAAACTATTGCCAACATTCATAAATTCCATATTAGATGAATAGGCTGTGGCAATAACTGGCTTGCCGTAGTACATAGCTTCAGACATTGTTAAACCGAAGCCCTCAGCCCTATGCAAAGACACATAACAGTCACAACTATTAACCAAAGCATGAATCTCTTCTTTTTGCAAATGTCCGTCTATAAACTGAAGAGATGACCAACCCTCAGCCAAATCCATTAGTTCCTGTCGCCGTTGCGGAAAAAGATGAGCATTGGCAAACTTGAGAACGAGTAAAACATCTGGATTAGATTTACCAAAAGCTCGTTTAAATGCCTCAACGGTGGCAAAGGGATTTTTCCGTTCAAAGGAACTGCCAAAGTCAAACATGAATAGAAAAATAAATTTATCTTTGGGTAAGTTGAGGTTCTCTCTTGTTAATAATGGTTGCGGGAAGGCGAGGCTAACAGGAATTTTGAGTACAGGAACTTGGGAGACGGCAGAAAATGCTTCTGCACAAAAGTTACTGGTAGTCCAAATTTCATCAAATAAATCAAAGGCCCACTGCCATTCAGAGGGAAATACGGGCAGTTCCCATAACCAGACACCTATATTGTATTTGCCTTTGAAATATTCAGAATTAATGCCGGGAAAGTATCCTGCTAAAATCTGCTCAACCCAATTGGGGTTGGTTTGGATAATGTTTATTGGATATGGATTGTCGTCGGAAAATTTTTTGTAGCTGGTATCGGAGTTGGGTAGCCAATCTATTTTCAGATCCTTAGCTGCAAAGGGAATTCTGGCTGCTTCTAGGGCTCTGAGATTTCCTCTAGCCGCTTCCGCTAGCCCAAAATCTCCGGTTATATGACCGGCTAAATTTACACCCAAAGAATTATTTAGTTGATGATTTAACATTCGTCTTGGTTTTGGCTGAGTAGAAATGTCTGAATATGATTGAAAAACGATTTAATCTATGAACCCTTTTGAATGAGCAGCCCCAAGGATGTTGTGACATATTGTTCCAACTGAAGCTTTAAGTGTATCCCCGACCAGGGCGGTACGTCTATGTGACGATCAAAGGGCCCGCTTCCAGTGTTGTAGTTGAGGACTATTTCGTGTCCTTGGCTTGTCAAATCTGCTGCGAGTCGGTCGATGTCCTGCCGTCGAAACAGTACAGTCTGTTGGTGGTCGATCGTCGCGTCATTAGAAAAAACGTTGAATTCGGTGGTGTGTACTGCTATTCCGCCCGGACGCAGGCACTTAAGGCTGTTTTTGACGAATTGCAGCCCCAGTTCGATCGAGCCGACGTGCTCGAAAGCGCAAGACGAATAGACAAAATCGAAGCCGACCAAATCAGGATCTATTTTATTCATGTCCGCTATCCGGTACTTTACCAGTGCCGAAAAGCGATTAGGGGGGCAAATGCCGCGATCGTTAAGTGCCTCTAGCGTGGCTGCATATTGACCGGTACCTGCCCATCCCTGCTTAGTGGCCTCCTCTGAATCTAAGTCTGTGGCCACCACTTGACAGCCTCGCGCAGCCATTACAGCTACTAACGGTTCCTGGCCGACACCAAAACCTAGTCCGCGCCTGCCTGGTGACATCATGCCCGTCTCTGACAGGCACTGGAGGATATAGGCGTACTCCCACAGTTTTCGATGAAAGATTGGCTCGTGTGGGAGACGAGTTTCCTGACACCAATAGTAGAATGCATCCGATCGACACTGGGCCTCGGTGGCCATTTGCGAGACTGGATTTGTGAGGCTTGGCTCGTCATTAACAATCAATGGCTGATGCTTAATGATAGTTTTCTCAATATTGAGACCCGATTTTGTCATCATAGCTTGCTTGCAATCTCTTACTAATGGATGGTTAGCGCAGTTTTGCCATTAATGCTACGACGCATCAATTCTTTCCATTCTGCTGAGTTAACTAAGGTATTGGTATCGAGGATCTCTCCTTTTTCTGACGAAAATCTAGCAAAATTTTCTAACCAGTTCAAAACTGTTTCTGTTGTTGAAAAAGGCGTGCACTTCAAGGATTCTTTAAGAAAGTTAGCCATCCCCGCCCTATCGCCTTTGCAATAAGCGTACCACCCCTCCCACAATAAGTCTTTGTACTGCATCTGACTTTTGACCTCAGTTTCTCTAACCCTAGCTTGCGAAAACTTTAATCTTTCCAATTCACTCTGAGTCTGATGGAGTTGTAACTGGGATTGTTCCAATTGACTCTGAGTCTGATGGAGTTGTAACTGGAATTGTTCTAATTCACTCTGAGTTTGGTGCTGGAGTGCTTGGAATTGTTCCAATTCACTCTGAGTTTGGTGCTGGAGTGCTTGGAATTGTTCCAATTCACTCTGAGTTTGGTGCAGTTGTAACTGGAATTGTTCCAATTCACTCTGAGTTTGGTGCAGTTGTAACTGGAATTGTTCCAATTCGCTCTGAGTTTGGTGCAGTTGTAACTGGGATTGTTCCAATTCACTCTGAGTTTGGTGCCGTTGTAACTGGGATTGTTCCAATTCACTCTGAGTTTGATGCTGGATTGCTTGGGATTGTTCCAATTCACTCTGAGTCTGATGGAGTTGTAACTGGGATTGTTCCAATTCACTCTGAGTTTGATGGAGTTGTAACTGGGATTGTTCCAATTCACTCTGAGTTTGATGGAGTTGTAACTGGGATTGTCCCAATTCGCTCTGAGTCTGGTGCTGGATTGCTTGGGATTGTTCCAATTCACTCTGAGTCTGGTGCTGGATTGCTTGGGATTGTTCCAATTCACTCTGAGTCTGATGGAGTTGTAACTGGGATTGTTC
>NZ_JAUBQB010000003.1:82730-152840 GCF_036701035.1 Microcoleus sp. Pol7_B2
AGTCTGGTGCTGGATTGCTTGGGATTGTTCCAATTCACTCTGAGTCTGATGGAGTTGTAACTGGGATTGTTCCAATTGACTCTGAGTCTGATAGAGTTGTAACTGGGATTGTTTCAATTCACTCTGAGTCTGGTGCTGCCGTGCTTGAGATTGTTCCACTTCGCTCTGACTCAGTTGCAATTGCAACTGAAATTCTGCCAATTCACTTTGAGTTTGCTGTAGCAGATCCTTGTTTTGCTCAAATTCTGTCCGCGTCTCATAGGGCATATTGTATAACAGAGGACTCGGCTCGACATTTAATTTCAAGTGAAACTCACTTGAAAGCTTGGAAAGCTCGATAACTGCGATCGCATTTGCTTGAGAAAAAGGCGAGCCGTATTCCACATAACTCAGTTCAAGAGCATCTAATTCTTCCCAAAGCACGTTAAAGCCACGGTCTGTTGTTTCTCTGTCTATTAGCTTTAAACAATTAACAGAGACAGCCTCTTTAGGAATTCCATATTTTTTACCTAATAGATACAAATACTCTTTACTAAACTGAATATACCATTCCCCATCTATAAGTTTTCCAAAAGGAACGGTAATCAAGGCTTTGCCATCAGGAGCAAGTAGGTCGTATATCTTAGCAATTGCTTTTAATGGAGCTTCAAGATCGCGGTTTTCATGCTGCTCTCCATATCCACCAGAAGGATCTCCTTTTTGTCCAATGTGTTCGACTGTAGAAAGTGAGACAATCGCGTCGTATTTTTCTGCCGATTGCAGGTTCATTAAGTCTTCATTATCTACCCCTAATTCTACTTCAAATTTATCGACAATTCGTCTTGATGTTATACCAAGCGTTTCACTCAAATGGTTTTCATAATGAGATAGTACATTTCCAACTTCAAGGATGCTTGCTGGTTTGTTGATAGTGGCAAGAAAGTTAAAAGCAATAGGTATTTCTACAGCTCTTTCGGTAGGATTATTAAATTTTATACGGTTGTAATAAAAATTTTTTTTATTGAAAGAAAACGTTCTTTTCCATTCTTGCATTGTGGCTTCTCCTGTCTTTTATACATTAAATTTAGTCGAATTTGAGACTTGTGCGAATTGACGTAAGTGATCCTGACACTAATTCCATTTGACTCATCTGCACGTCAAACCAATTTTCGCATAAATGATTATTAAGCGCAGCTTAGATTACAGCAATTTCCATTAGTCTATTGAGACTGGCGTCGATCGCTATATGTTCCTGCCGATTTAATCTAGCATCAAGCACTGTCGCCAGAATTTCTGACAACCCATGATGACTTTCACCTGTTGCGCTTACCCAGCCCTCTGGCTGTTCGTGCTACAACATCAAGTACCTCGCCTCTCAAGAGTTCAGGATTAAACCACAGTTTACACTAAGGTCAGGTCATTAAGATTACATCTTGTCAAAGGTACACAACTTAGTGTAACCTGAAGTGGCTCATCAGCTTAGCACGATTGACAGTAACTCAAGATGGAAGCCACAAAAACTGCAGTTGATTATTTGGACGAGGGCGATCGACTTGTAGAGTCAGGGAATCTGGAGGAGGCGATCGCCGCCTACCGCCGTGCCATTGAGCTAAATCCTGACCACTCTTGGTCTCACCACAATGTAGGGGAAGCTCTAGGGAAACTCGGTCAATTCGAGGAAGCGATCGCATCTTACCGCCGCGCCATAGAACTCAACCCGGATTTTTCTTGGTCTTATCATCACTTAGGGGATGCTTTAGAACGACGGCAACAATGGGAGGAAGCGGTTGTTGTCTTTCGTAAAGCCATTGAACTCAATGCCGATCACTTTGGTTCGTATGTGGGATTAGGAAAAAGTTTAGAAAAACTGGGTCAGTTGGATGAGGCGATCGCAGCCTACCGCCGTGCTAGTGAGATTAACCCAGAGGCCGATTGGATTCAGTATAGACTAGGGGAAGTGTTACAACAGCGGACTCAGTTGGATTTGGATGGGGCGATCGCTTCTTATCGTCGCGCTATTGAGCTAAATCCAGATGATGTGCCATCCTACCGCAAGCTCCTAGAGATTCGCCCAGATAACTTGGACATCTGGTTGCAGCTAGCGAAGGCATTAATCAAAATCGAGCAGTGGGCAGAGGCCAGCGTTTGTTACCGCCGCATTACTGAGTTAAATCCAGATGATGTACAAGCTTGTCAGCGTTTAGGGGAATTATTACTCCAACAGGAGGATTTCGAGGGTGCGATCGATATTTTTCGTCATTCTCTTAAACAGAACCCCAACTCTGATGAATTTTACTATAACTTAGGAGAAGCACTAGCAGCTCAAGGAAACGCAACCGAAGCCAGCCTCTGTTACTACAAGGCTTTCAAGATTAATCCCAATAATATGCAAGCTAATCAAAAGCGGCCTCGCATTTATGACTGTTTTCCCTTCTTCAACGAACTAGATATTCTCAAAATTAGGATAGAAGAACTCAAGGATGTTGTCGATAAGTTTATTTTAGTAGAAGCGACGAAAACTCATAGTGGACAACCAAAGCCTTTATACTATAAAGATTTTATCCATGAGTTTGCTGAGTATCAAGATCGAATCATTCATTATGTTGTCGATGATATGCCAGAAGTCCAAAATAATGACCGATGGCCTCTTGAAAATTACCAGAGGGACTGCATTGGGTTTGCTTTGATGGAACTTGAATGTCAAGACGAAGATGTTATTTTGGTGAGCGATGCAGATGAGATTCCCAGAAAAAACAAAATAAATGAAGCAATAGAATTGCTGTCTAATAACGATTTTGTAATTTTCACGCATGACTTATATGCCCACAACTTAGATAATTTACGAAGTGAGTGGTGGTGCGGAACAGTTGCTTGTAAATACAAAAATTTAAAGCAAAGAACTGTTACCCAAGTTAGACGTTCAGATGCCGGCAATTGGGCCGCCGACAGTAAGGCTGGGTACATTAATGAATCTCGTAATTTTGGACACCCCTATATAGTTAAAGGCGGTTGGTCATTTAGCTGGTTTGGAACTCCCATATCCAACAGGTACAAACTACAAAGTTTTGCTCATGCCGAAGTAGACGATTCTGAAGCCAGAGGATTAAACAAACTGAAATATGATGTTTGTAGACCAACCTTAGAGTTTGAATCTTCAGGAGAGTATTACTTTGATGTCAGAGACATAGAGGGCAAAGATGTGCCTGAATTCTTGAGCAATAATGTCCTCAAGTATAGGCATTTTTTGCAACCTAGACCGACGGAAATGATGGCAAAATTTGGTGGAGAATTTCAACAAGCTAAACAAGCTGAAACTATACTAAAAAATCTAAGGAATGAAGCAATAAAAGTCAAAGAAGACATTGAAAAAGGCATTCAAAATCTGCTAAAAGTTTGTGAAATTTTGGCAGAAAAGGGTGAACTGGTAGAAGCGATCGCACAATGGCGACGGCTAGTAGAACTTTACCCAGAATTTACCAGTAAGAAATGTTTTTTAAGCAACTTAGATGGGATAAAAACTTGGCGAATTAACCCAGAAGATTATACTTTGATTTCAGGACTACTTATTCCCACACAAACTGGTAATCAGCTAGTTAGCCAGACCGGAAATCATGGTCAAGTTTGCTATGGGCCTTATATAACCTTGCCCGCTGGTTTATATCGGATAAGGTTAGACCTAGAAAGTTCAGATTATACCGGGAGTCAAGTTAGCAATGAGGGACAGTATTGGTTTAAGTTTGATGTTGCATTAAATAAAGCTGTGGTGATATATCAAGAAGATGTTTATTTTAAAAATCAAAAAAATCATGAGTTTTTTGTAGATTTTTCCTCGGCTAAAGATTTAGAAATTCGTTTCTGGGCAGCAGGTCTATTCTTTGCTATAAATTTTATAGAACTGACTTTAATTTATCAAACTGATTTACAGAAAACCCAAGTTTATGAAGATATTTGGAAGGAATTAAATCAATTAGAATATTATCAGTATGATCGTCCTGATTACCTAACGGAAAGTAACCCAGAAGTCGCGCTCCAATATTTTCAACTAACAAGCAGATATAGAGTCGTGACCATGCAATTATTAACTGAGGACGACAAAAACTATCTCGAAAAAATTGGGCTGTCATTAGCAAATCTGGAAGTAATAGCACAAGACAACTTTGCTTTGGAAGAAAGCTATATAAATAATTTTGGCGATCATCTGAAAAAGCCGATAGTTCCAAATATTAACTTGGCTCTTCCTTACCAGCAAGTTCTAGTAGAAACCGGTTATATTTATTCTGTTTGCCCTTTCAGTGGGAAGATTTTGAGGTCTAATCAGTCTTTTGTTATTAATCACCAAGAAAATTCCCAGCCACAAAGGGGACATGATTTACAAGGCTTTTGTTATAGATTTGTAGGCAAGGAAGTATTTTATTTGATGGTGGGTTGTCCTATGGGGGAGAAGTTGTTACTTTACTTTCCCAAGATAGACATGATAATTAACTTATCTGCGCACTTAGCCGGATTTGCGAGAGCAGTAGAAAGTATGAATAAGCTAAAAGCTTATATGGTTAGCTCGTGGAAGAATGTAAAATTTTATATAGCAACAACCGAAAAGAAAAAAGTAGTTGATGTTATAGGCTTAGGGTTTAATATGGCTCATTACCTATGGCAAGACTTAACAGCAATGGATGTACTGCATGAAAATGGGATATTACACAAGTTGGATAAAATTCTGGTAGGGCCTGGTGACTATTTTAGTTGTCAGGAGAGTTTTCCAGAAATTCCTGCTGACAAATTTATTGAAGTAGAGGATGTTAGCGATGTTTTTAAAAAAGTTATAGAAAACAATTATGTAGCTTTAAGAGTAAATAGCATTTTTATAAAAGAGCAGTTGATTGAAAGAATACGTCAAACAGCATTACACAAATGTTCAATAGACTTTTTAACTAATCTGAAAAAAGTAAAGCAACATCATCCAGTTTTAGGCGTGCAAGTTCGTGCTAGTGGTAGAGTTTGGGTATCTCAGGTAACGGGAATAGCAAATATTATTAACAAATTGTTCTTAGATTATCCAAACTTAGCCGTAGTTTTTGATGGATGGTCTGTGACAGGTAAAGAAGATTCTTCAAACTTGTGTTGGTCTACGATTAGCATGGAAAAAGAAGTGATGAACAAAATTATTGCTTTGATTAATCCTAATATCCCCACTCATAGTGCGATTGCCTCTACTTTTTTTGAAACATCTGCATGGTGGAGTGAGGCTATAGATATACATATATCACCTATCGGATCTGGTCTAACTTACGGTTCTTGGATAGCGAATAAACCAGGGGTAGTACATGGCCCTATTGCAATTTACTGGAATAAAAGTTTATTTGCTCAATCTGTTCATAGAGAAAACTTACTACCACAGGTTTTCATTCTAGAAGAGTATATTATAGATAAAGGGAATGGAAGTTATGATTGCGATTGGACAGTTATGTATGATGAGGTTATTAAAATCTTAAAGCAAATAGATACTAACCTCCACACGGAAAGTTGAAGCAAGGAGAGAAGTACCTCTAAAGTCAATATCTAGCGGACTAAAGTTTGTGCCGATCTTCATCTACGGTTAGTTTCAACCCATCCTGTAGGGAAATTCGAGGTTGCCACCCAGTTAAAGTAGTAATCTTAGTAATATCGGCTAGGGAATTCATCACTTGACCAGGGCTGTAATTAATAGCACCGTATTCAGGCTGAATCTGGGGATTGACTAGCTCTCGAATCCTTTCTACAACAATTTTCAAGGGCACTGCCATACCAGATCCTAAATTAAAAATGCCGGGAACTTGAGCGTTAGCTACACTCAAAATACCTCTAGCAGCATCGTCAACGTACAAGTAATCCCATATCTGTTCGCACTTAGTTAGTTTAGGTGTATTACCCAGACACATTTCTTTAATCAAATAAGGAATTAACCGAGAAGGTTCATCATGCCTTCCGTAGACTCCACAGGTTCGCATCCAACTTCCACACATCCCATAAGCTTGGCACAAACTCAAAGCTGCCCAACAAGCGGATAATTTAGCCTGTCCGTAAACTGTTGCTGGCATCGTCGGGTAGGATTCATCAACCTGACAGTTTGCATTTCCATACTCTTCTCGCGACCCAATACCAATCCAATGAGTGCAGCCCACTGCCTGGGCAAGTTTTACGGAATCTATGGTTAGGGGAAGATTATCTGTAACTTGATATATTCCTTTACTGTCTCGTCCGGTTGCGTCCCGCCAGTGCCAAGCCAAATGAATCAAGGTTTTCGGTCTGTACTTTTGCAGTTCCCGAACCAATTCAGCACTTTGCAAAGTCTCATAGGTTAAAGAGCGATACTCTTTAAGTCCTTGCAGCCTAGAAGCATTCGATACAGGTCGAAGTAACGCAATAGGCAGATTTCCACTGGCAAGTATCTGCTTGAACACAGCAGCACCGATGAATCCCGTCGCCCCAGTTAAGAGTATAGTATGTCCCTCTCCTTGCTCCATCTTAAGAGACCTTACCTTCCGTTACATCAATCATTGAATAAAACTGATCGGCTTTGTATCCAAAGGGCTGTAGGTCTTCCTGAATTTCCTTCATATATCCAAAACTAAACACCAGAATGTCATCCACAGGTGATTCCTTCAATTTCTCTAGACCAAATACAGGAACGTGAGATTTTGAAGTGTAGATTCCAACTCCTTTGGGCTTTTTATCAACCACATACTCTAGTTTGTGGCCATTGCTCATAGCAGCCAGAGTGAGAATGCCGCGCCCACCAGCACCGTATCCGGCAACTTTCCTGCCAGATTGAGTTAACTTATCCACCAATCTATCGAGGTTGTGAATACCCTCTTGAATTTGATCCGCTTGGGATTGGTAGAATGTCAACCCTCTCCAGTGAGGTTGATCTACGGGTGATATTTTCTTGGAAGTAAAACTAGACTGATTGGGAGTAGCTACAAATATTAAAGAGTTAGCGCGACGAACTGATTCAGGCACGATATCAAAGTCAATGATGGCATATTCTTGTCTTTCTAGCATCGTCTGGGCTGCCATTTCGCTCAAATAGATTGAGTGTTCGTGCTGAAATAAACAAAATTCACGCCTTGACAATAGCTGTTCAATATCGTGAACTTCAACCACTAAAAGACCTCGATCAGGATTCAAAATTAACTTGACTGCTTGCAGAAAGTCTACAGGGTCAGGCAGGTGGTCGAAGGTGTAGGATGTGACAACAATATCTACACTGTTGTTCTTAAAATTTTCCGGCAACTTGTCAAGAGAGTTTTTGTCAAATAGACCTTGAATAGTGGTAATACCTCGCTCTTCAGCAATTTTTGCAACCGGAGCTGATGGCTCATACCCCAATACTTCACAGCCCATCTTTTTAAACGGAAGTAATTGACTGCCGTCTCCCGAACCTACTTCTAAAACCCGCAAATTATTAGTGTTTGGGAAATATTTGCTCAGTAAGGCATCAGCAAGGGCTTCCATAAAGGTTGTAGCCGTCTTAGAATGCCCTACAGAGTATTGATAGTCTTCATAGTAAGCTGATAGATCTACATCATGCTGTGTTTGCACTGTGTAACAATTTAGGCAAACATAAATATCCAAATTTTCCTTGAACTCCTGTTCGAGCAATTTATCCGTAATGAATTGATCGTGAAGGGGCATTTCGGGTAATGATAATATCCGCTCCAAATTAGTTGATTGGCAACAACGACAAGAACTTCTATAAGTAACACTTGCTTGCATAAAATGTTCTTCTCCTTTCGATAGTTGGAATTTATTAAAACTTGCCTCACTCACACGCTGATGACACAGGGAGCTTCATTCATCAAAAAGTTTTCATACCACTCTATTGTTTCTTTCAACCCCTCTTCTAAAGGATACTTAGATTCCCAACCGAGCATTTGTCTGGCCTTATCTGCCGAGAGATACTGATGTTTGATTTCATTCTTGGCCCTATTCAATACCACGGGTTCTAAATGGCTTTTACCCATCAATCTCAAAACATGATCTACCATGCCCCGCACCGAAATTTGCAACTCGTTGCTAAAATTAAATGCTTCTCCCAAAATTTCTTTCCTGTCCATTTGTTCTGCCAAATGGAGATAAGCTAAAACCCCATCCTTCGCATAGAAATAGTCCCGAATAAAAGTGCCATCACTGCGGATGACTACCGGCTTGTCTCGTAATGCCGATCGAATAGTAGACGGAACGATGCGATTAAAATTCAAGTCTCCGCCGCCGTAAAAGTTGCCGCAGCGAGTAATGCACACGGGTAAACCGTAACTGACGTAGTAAGCCCGACTGATTAAATCAGCACAGCTTTTAGAAACATCGTAAGGGTGTTCTCCTTGCAGCGAAGTTGTTTCGCTATAAGGCAACACTAGCTGGTCTCCATAGGCTTTATCGCTGGATGCTATGACAATTCGAGTCACACCACCGACGCGGCGACAAGCTTCTAGAATATTCCAAGTACCTTTAATGTTTGTTTCAAAAGTGGCAACAGGCTCTCTATTTGCAACTCCCACAATTGTCTGAGCTGCTAAATGAAACACCGTATCTACTTCATACTCATTGATGGCTCGTTCTACCGTTGGCAAATCTTCGACACAACCGCGAACGATATTAATTTGCCGATACCACTCTCCAGCATAAAGTCGGGATTGGGGCACCAAGTCACGGACTAATCCCGTTACCAAAGCTCCTCTTTCCAGCAACTCAGCCACTAACCAGTTACCCAAAAGGCCGGTGCAACCTGTAACCAATACCGATCGATCGCGCCAAAATTCACTCATTCCCACACCCTCCAAGGAGCCTCTCCATTATCCCAAAGTTCATTCAAATACTTATATTCGCGGTAAGTATCCATCGCAAAGAAGAAACCTTCGTGGCGGTACGCCATCAATTGTCCCTGGGCCGCTAACCGCTCTAGTGGCTCTCGCTCCAAAAAACAATCATCCCCGCTCAAAGCCTCAAATATGCTGCGGTGAAGTACCAAAAATCCCGCACTAGCCCAGCCATCTATTTGAGGTTTTTCCGTAAATTCCAGAACTTTGCCTTGGCTGTCCACATCTAAAATACCATATCGGGATATCGGACGAACTGTACTAACAGTTGCCAGCTTACCATGAGCCTTATGAAAATCCACCAAAGCTCCAATATCGATATCAGCAACTCCATCACCGTATGTCACCATAAAGGTATCATCAGTAATGTATTTCTCCACACGTTTCACCCGCCCTCCCGTCATAGTGTCCGCGCCAGTTTCTGCCAGTGTCACCTTAAAATCTTGCTCGCGGTGCTCCTCGTGATAGGTAATCTGATTTTGGCGGCCCAGGCAAATAGTAAAATCATTATTCATAGCTTCATAATTCAAGAAATACTCCTTAATCATGTTGCCGCGATAGCCCAAACACACAATAAAGTCCCGGAAACCGTAATGGGCATAGGTTTTCATAATATGCCAGAGAATCGGATATCCGCCCACATCTACTAGCGGCTTAGGACGAAATTCAGTTTCTTCTCGGAGACGAGTACCCAAACCGCCTGCTAATATAACTACTTGCATTTTTTTAGATCTTGAAAATTGTACACAACCCCTGATAATTCACAACAGGTATTTATTGCAAACAAAGAGCTATTTTTTATGAAAAAATCCTCACACCTTACCCATCCTCGCTTCCACCATCATCCGCACCACATCGGGCATTTTATATTGTGCCTCCCATCCCAATTTTTCTTTTGCCTTAGCCGGATTTCCCCTCCCAACTGCAATCTCCGTCGGTCTGTAAAGACTCGCATCGGTTACTAAATGTTCCTGCCAATCCAAACCCGCAGCAACAAACGCTGTTTTCACAAATTCTTCCAAAGGATAGGTTACACCCGTGGCAATTACATAATCGTCCGGTTCTTCCTGCTGCAACATCAAATACATCGCCTCCACATATTCCGGTGCCCAACCCCAGTCCCGCTGCACGGAAATATTACCCAAATGCAGTTTTTCTGAACTACCCGCAGCAATTCGGCACACCACAGATACTATTTTTTGGGTAACAAACCTCTCCGGCCGCAGCGACGACTCGTGATTGAACAAAATACCAGAACACGCAAACAAATTGTACGCTTCTCGATAATTCGCTACTTCCCAAAATGCTGTTGCTTTCGCCACCGCGTAAGGACTTCTGGGGCGAAAAGGCGTATTTTCATCGGCTGGATTGCCTCGGGTATCCCCAAAACATTCGCTAGAACTGGCGTTGTAAAGTTTGATTTTTCCGCCTGTAAACCTAATTGCTTCTAACAGATTTAATGTGCCTGTCGCAATGCTTTCGAGGGTTTCTACGGGCTGTTCAAAAGACAGACCGACGGAACTTTGACCTGCTAGATTGTACACCTCATCTGGCTCTATTTTGGCAAGCACTTGCAAGACGCTGCGAAAATCGTTGAGAGACATGGATTCTAGTTTTACTTTGTCTCGAATGCCCAAACGGGTCAGGTTTCCGAAACTAGATATTTGGGCGTCCCTGGAGGTGCCGCAAACTTCATAACCTCGATCGAGCAAAAGTTTAGCTAAATAAGCTCCGTCCTGACCTGATATACCACTAATTAACGCTTTTTTCATACCACATTTTGCTTCCAAAACTCTACCGTAGCTGTTGCTATTTTTTCAGGTTTTTAACTTTTATAGTCGGAATTTTTATTTTTTTAATATTTGGGGTTTTCCGAGAACTTAACTAAAGCAATTTTAAGCGCTTACTACAAACAACAAAATTATCATCAAGCACACCCGAAAGCCCGATCATAGTATTATGGCAAAAATTTCGATAGCTGGGAGTAGCAGCATAAGCATATCGTAGGGACACGGGACTGCCATGTCCCTACGATATTTCATTTTGTCCTCGCCAACTATCGACTGGCAAAAGTCTCTACCGCTCGAAAACAGAAATAATCAGTCAGCTAGAAATCGACTCAAAAGTACAAAATATCAGGATTTTTTACCTTCTGCCGAATGACTAATGCCTTCTGCCTTGGGGTACTAGGCTTCCCAACGTTCGGCGACTAATTCAGCCAAGTCAACCACCCGCTGACTGTAGCCCCACTCATTGTCGTACCAAGCCAAAACCTTTACCATGTCGCCATCCATCACTAGCGTTAAGCTGGAATCCAGAATCGAAGAAGCATCACTTCCGCGATAGTCGCATGAAACTAAAGGCAAATCGTTGTACTCCAAAATCCCTTTCATGGAGCCAGACGCAGCTTCTTTGAACACTTGATTTACTTGCTCGGTAAAAGTCTTTTTCTCTACCTGAGCCACAAAATCGACTACGGACACATTGGGAGTCGGCACGCGCATGGCGATACCGTTTAACTTGCCCTTCAATTCTGGAATCACCAAAGCCACAGCTTGGGCTGCTCCGGTAGAAGTCGGCACAATATTCATTGCTGCCGCCCGGGCCCGCCGCAAGTCGCGGTGGCTGGCATCCAGCAAGCGCTGGTCGCCAGTATAGCTGTGGGTAGTGGTCATCATGCCTTTGACGATGCCAAAATTTTCGTGCAGCACTTTCAGTACAGGAGCCAGACAGTTAGTAGTACAGCTAGCATTGCTGATGACTGTGTAGTCACTGTGCTTGTAGTTGTGGTGGTTGACTCCCATGACATAAGTGCCAACTTCAGAACCCTTGCCGGGAGCGGTAATTAGCACTTTTTTAGCGCCGGCAGTGATATGCTTCGATGCACCAGCTTGGTCAACGAAGACACCGGTCGATTCAATAATCAGATCAATACCCCAATCTTTCCAAGGCAAGTTTAGCGGGTTGCGATCGCTCACGCATTTAACTGTCTTGCCGTTGAGAGTAATGGAATTTTCATCCGCACTGATGTCCACATTCTTCAACGTTCCCATCATGGAATCGTATCTCAGCAAGTGAGCATTACTTCTAGGATCGGAAGTGTCATTAATAGCTACCAACTCTAGCTGGCTGTTTTCTCGGCCCAGCCAGCAGCGCGCAAAACTGCGCCCGATACGTCCAAAACCATTGATCGCGACTCTAATCACCTTGTACCTCCTAACGATGGCAGCCTCTAGCTCAGGCTTAAATTTTGAAAAAATTTAAGAATTGACTTATGAGACAAGATCATATCGCAAAGGTCGATCCTTTCTAACTTTTTGTGTCGATCAAAAAAGCTTGAACTTTTCTAGAAGGCTAAAATTGCAAGGCAGAAGGCATTAGGCTTTCTGCCGCTAGTTACTGGTAAAGCTGATGGGATGCAATATAAGTCCCGACCACTTCCGGGACTAAGTAGCGGAGGCCGATCCTTTCGGCGCAGCAGCGGCGGATGTGGCTCGACGAAATCTCGATCGCAGCCATGGACAGCACCTCCCAGCGAATCTCCACGTCCAAAAGAGCCATTTGTTCGGCAACTCGCCGGCCAACAGCATTTGCCTGAACCTGCATCCTGTCTCCCCCGGAATCGATGGGTTTTCCACCCGGACAATCTCCCCACTCGGACAGTTCCCCAATCTCCGCGCTTTCTGCTGTCACTCGCTCTCCCTGAGTCGGACGCGGGGCCACCAACCAGTCGCACAACCCGGCAATTTCGCCGCACCGGTGCCATTTGGGGAGAGTAAGGAGTGCGTCACTACCAATAATCCAGTACCAGCGATGATCGCCTGGATACAATTTTTGCAAATACAGCAGGGTGTCGATCGCAAAAGAATTGTCGGAGGGATTTGCCGACGGCGGCGAAATTAGGAAGTCAGGGCGATCGCCGATCGCCAGAGCGAGCATTTCCCGCCGCTGCTCAAAACTTGCCAAATCCGGGCGCTCTTTGTGAGGGGGAGAGCGATCCGGTACCCAAATGACTCGATCGAGAGCAAATTGACTCGCAGCCGTCTCGGCTACCAACACGTGACCCCAGTGAACCGGATCAAAAGTCCCCCCCAAAATCGCTATTTTCGCCATATTCCCCCCAAATCAGGATTAATACAGACATCGCGCCACTTTTATGTTTATACGCTTTTAACCATAAGCTCGTTTATTAGAAAACCCTCGGTTTTCATTGGGGACAAACCCCTGGATGACCCTAGTTTCGAGGATCTTCCCGGACGCTAAAACCGGTTTTTTCAACCCCCTTAATTCGTTCAAACCTTCAATAAGACTTAAAAAACCAGGTTCTGAGCGTCAGAGTGGGTGCGGGACTGGATGATTAACCTTGCCAATATTAATCCCAACTTGTTTTGAGTGCGCGATCGACCGCCTCAGCATTCGTTTGTGGGCGACCGAAAAAGTTTTGACGGTAGATATACTTATCGCAGTGGTAAAAATTTTAAGGGCTGCCAAGAGAGTTGATCGGCTTCTCGATCAAAACCAATGATTTGGTTTGATCTATGGCTTTGCGACTATTTCGACTAACTGCATAACTTGTATATATACAATAAAGTAAGAATATATACTATAGCTGCGATCGTGTCAATCTCTCACTTTCAAGAAAAAATGACCGTACGGGTAGATAAATGACTATAAAAGGAGCGAAATTTTGTTGTTCGTGGTAGTGTTTGTAAATCCTTATGGGTTTTACCCTCAATCTTGGTAGAAAGGTTGTGGGGCTTTTGCTGCCGTATCCCAGCACAGCAGGCGGATCGAAATAGAAAGAATGCAGGAGTATGCAACCACCCAAAATTAGTCTATTGACCCCGACCCCAGACCCCGTTTTCTGTTACCTGCAATTTTCGAGCTGTGACTGTTCCGGAAAACTACTCGGTACTAAGTCATATAGGATACAAGACAAACATCTCTACAAGTCCCGCAAATCTAGGGACGCGCAGAGAATTTTGTACAAAATCTCTAGCGAACTGTATCCTGAAAAAACAATTCTTGATATGATATCGCGTGTTATTGGCGTGGTGTGGTGTGTGAGGAGCAAAGATGCCGAGTTCTGTTGATTTTAGCGGTAGACCATTTCATTTCATCGGCATTGGTGGGATTGGGATGTCAGCCCTTGCCTACATTCTAGCTAAACGCAAGTTGCCTGTGTACGGCTCCGACATTAAATCGAGTCACATAACCGAGCGCTTGCAAGGAATGGGAGCTCATATTTTTTGGAGTCAAGACGCCAGCAATTTTGAATTATTTCAAACGGCCCTTAACGGTAGCAGTCCCGACTGCGGGCAACAGGAAAGAGCAGTATCCTCGATAGTCGCGGGTACGGTAGGGACTTCTGTCGCGACAGCCAAAGCTCTCCAATTGAACGGCAACTGTTCAAGCGCCCAAGCACTTCCGGGATTGCCTCAAGTAGTATGTTCGACGGCTATTCACCCAGCAAATGCCGAATATCGAGCTGCTTTAGATTTGGGCTGTCCGATTTTTCATCGCTCGGATGTGTTGGCAGCGTTAATTCAAGATTACCAAAGCATAGCGGTAGCCGGGACTCACGGCAAAACTACTACTAGCAGCTTAATCGGCTTCATGCTGATGGCTGCGGGTCTAGACCCGACGATCGTAGTAGGAGGCGAGGTAAATGCTTGGGAAGGCAATGCCCGTTTGGGGGAAGGGCCCTACTTAGTGGCCGAGGCTGATGAATCCGACGGTTCTCTCGTTAAGCTGGTAGCCAAAATTGGCATAGTGACGAATGTGGAACTGGATCATCCAGACCATTACGATACCCTTGACCAGGTAATAGACACATTTAAAGTGTTTGCCCAAAACTGTCAAACCTTGGTGGGTTGCATTGACGACCAAATAGTCAAAGACTGCCTTCAGCCTCATGTCAGCTACAGCTTGCAGCCAGACAGCGGTGCTGACTACACGGCTTCGGGCGTGGAGTACGGAGCAGAAAGCACCAAGGCCCGGATTTGGGAGCGAGGATCTTTCCTAGGGGAAATGGAGTTGAAGTTGCTGGGTACACACAATCTCAGCAATGCACTAGCTGCGGTAGCAGTGGGCCGATTGTTGGGGTTAGAATTTTCGGCGATTGCCAAAGCGATTGCTGGCTTTGAAGGAGCTCGCCGCCGTTTTGAGGTGCGGGGTTTTCACAATGACATCCTGTTTGTGGACGACTACGCCCACCATCCTAGCGAAATCCGCGTTACCTTGGCGGCGGCTCGCTTGCGTATTGAAGGTAGCGAAAAAAATCCCAAATCCCGAAGAGTGGTGGCAATTTTTCAACCCCACCGTTACAGCCGGACTCTGACATTTTTGCCAGAATTTGCTCAATCTTTTGGGGATGCTGATTTGGTTGTGGCTTGCGATATTTATAGTGCTGGGGAACCGAATTTAGGAGAGATTAGCGGGCAGCAGGTTGCTGATTTGATTGCTAAAGAAGGCCGAGAGGTTGAGTTTGCGCCTTCCCTGGAGTCAGTCACTAAGTTTTTAACCAAAAATCTGCAACCGGGAGATTTGGCTCTGTTTTTGGGTGCTGGTAATCTGAATCAGATTATTCCAGAGGTTATGGCTTTTTATCAACAAGCCGATCGCCCCGATTAGCTCGCCAACAGAGTAGAGTCGATCGACATTATGGCGTTGCACTTTGTGCCGAAACTTCGGTCGGGCGGCTCGCTCAAAGCGGCCACATAATTTAGCTAAATGGATTTTCAACCACGTCTTCGAGCGAAGGTATTTTTAAGGATTTTCAAGATGGTGACTATCTCGAATGACTCCTCTGTTAAGGACAATCGGCGAGTGTATTCTCCTATTTCTTTGCGGGGAACTGATTGCAAGATTAACTCCCAAGTTTCGCTGGCGGGCCTGACTTCCTTCCGAGTCGGTGGCCCCGCCGAGTGGTACGTTGCTCCCCGCAGTATGGAGGCTTTGCAAGCGAGTTTTGCCTGGGCACAGGATGAAGGGATGCCAGTGACTCTGCTGGGTGCGGGTTCTAATTTGTTGGTGAGCGATCGGGGTTTGTCCGGTTTGGTCGTCGCCACTCGCTACCTGAAACAGGTGAATTTTAATGCAGAAACAGGTCAAGTGACAGCGGGGGCGGGAGAGTCAATTCCCCGCCTCGCTTGGTTGGCCGCTAAACGGGGCTGGAAAGGTCTAGAATGGGCAGTCGGCATACCGGGTACAGTGGGAGGGGCTGTGGTGATGAATGCAGGCGCTCACAGAGGCTGTACTGCTGATATTCTAGTCAACGCTCGCGTCCTATCCCCTGGTGGTAAAGTGGAAATTCTGACTCCCCAAGAGTTGGAGTACCGCTACCGGACTTCGGTGCTGCAAGGAGGCGATCGGCTGGTGACTGAAGCGACTTTCCAGTTGCAGCCGGGATTCGACCGATCGCAAGTAATGGCAGAAACTAATGACCATTTCAGCCAGCGCCGGACAACTCAACCTTACCACTTACCGAGCTGTGGCTCAGTCTTCCGCAACCCCGGCCCCAAGACGGCAGGTTGGTTCATCGAACAAGCGGGACTGAAGGGATATCAGATCGGCGGCGCACAAGTGGCTCAGCGCCATGCTAATTTTATTCTTAACTGCGGGTCGGCAACGGCCAATGATATTTTTCAAGTGATCCGCCACGTTCAACAGCAAGTCGAGCAGCGGTGGTCGCTGTTGTTGGAGCCAGAAGTTAGAATACTGGGAGAGTTTCCCTTCTAAGGCATCATTGAAGTAATACGGAAACGGCAGACTGCCAGCCCACACACCATCACAAAGTAGTTATGACAAAATCAGGACAAGGATTTGGCTTCGGCCTGGGAAAAATGAAAGAACTGACTGAAGCTTTCAAAAAAGCTCAGCAGGTTCAAGAAGGAGCTAAAAAGCTCCAAGAAGAGTTGGATGTAATGGAAATTGAGGGAACAGCCGGCGGCGGCTTGGTCAAGGTTTTTCTCAGCGGCAACCAAGAACCCCGCCGCGTGGAAATCTCACCGGATGCCCTCGGTGAAGGTGCTGATGTGGTTTCTGAACTCGTCACAGTGGCGATGCAGGATGCTTACGCTAAGTCTACGATGACGATGCGGGAGAAAATGGAAGAACTCACCGGCGGACTCAATCTCCCCGGTTTCGGTTAGTCATTAGTCATCAGTCAATTGTTGACTGTTGACTGTTGACTGATTAAACTTTCTGGAAAACCGCTATAGTAAGGTGCGTCGCTGCTCCATGTTCGATGGAACTTGCAGATTGACTCTGAAAGCGACGCACCCAACAAATTAGCACTGTTGACTGACTAATAACTAATAACTAATAACTAATGACTAATAACTACTAACTAATGACTAAATTATTATTTGTCTGCCTCGGAAACATCTGCCGATCGCCCTCAGCAGAAAATATTATGAATCACTTAATTGAACAAGCTGGTTTGAGCGATCGTATCACCTGCGATTCTGCCGGAACTGGTAGCTATCACATTGGCAGCCCCCCTGACAGGCGGATGGCATTGGCGGCGAGGAAGCGAGAAATTGAATTGTTAGGCGAAGCCCGCCAATTTATAAGGGAAGATTTCGATAATTTTGATTGGATTCTGGCGATGGATCGGGAAAATTATCGGAATATTCTTGCTCTTGATAATGCTGAAAAATATAAAAAAAAAGTGCGGTTGATGTGCGACTTTTGCCATAAATATGACCTGAAAGAAGTGCCAGATCCTTATTATGGTGGGCCGGAGGGATTCGATCGAGTAATTGATTTACTGTTAGATGCCTGCGAGGGTTTGTTGGAATACGTTGTTAGTCAGGAAGGCTTAAGGGTTGGTGGCCAGAAGGAAAGTTAGAAAATTGCGATCGACAGCTACTGTAAACTCTCTAGACGATGGGACACTATATTTTCTCTTTTGTGCTGTACCCGAGACTACTCGGGGATTTAACAAACTTTTGCAAGCTGCAACTGTTGGTAAAAATGTATAAGTTATGACTGTGATTCTTAATAAAGAAAGTAGGAATCCTGCTGCTAAATCTCTCCCTCGGCGCGGATTGAATAGGAAAGCGAAAACTAAAGGCCGCCAAATAATAGGTAAGGTTTTTACTAGAAATCCTACCCAAATTGCTAAAATGTCGCAAACATAGGGGCCGGAATCAAGACATCCTATTAAAACAATTAATGTATTAGCCCGCAAAACGTCAAGGTGAGCATTAACTATCTGCTGGTTCAATAGCATAGGATTGACTAAATATGCCATTGTGTTCAGGCTGTGTCGTAATTTTTGAGTAATCGCTAAATCCAGTAAGGATTGAGTGAATGATTGTTGACTGTTGACTGTAGAAGGAGGGGTCAAAAAAATGAAAATTGCGCGAATTATTTGTTGGCCTCGGGATTCGACTTTACGCCCGACTTTTGAAGCAAGGATTTGATATTATTCCGGGCTTACTGCGGGAATTGATATAAAACGCTCTGTAAAACTTGGTGATTCCCCTTGATGTCATGGCAATACAGAAAATTGTGGAAGCTGCTACTGCGACAGGATATAGAATTTTCTAATTTTTTAAGTAATTGTTGATTATGCTGTTATTCATGTTTGTGTGACAATTGCAGGTGATTTTATTGAACGAGCGAGCGTTTGCGGTTATCTGACTAAATGGTGTTCCATCGCAAAGCGAACGAGTTCTGCACGGTTGTTGCTTTCTGTTTTTCTGAACAAGCTGCTGACGTGCTTTTCGACAGTTCGAGGGCTGAGGTGGAGCCGATCGCCTATTTGAATATTAGAAAGACCTTCTGTCAGTAAATCTAGCACTTCTCGCTCTCGCTGAGTCAAACTCGGAGCATTTTGGCTGGGAGAGGGGCGATCGTCGGTTTCTGGCTTTTGAGTGAAAAAATCCGCTTCAGGCTTGCCATTGGCTCTGCTGCGTGCCTCTGTTGGCGTCGGTTCTGGTTTTGGGGAATGAGACGGTGCCTGAGCGATTAGAGCGTAGCGATCGAGCAAAGAGCGAATTACCGCCCCCAATTCTTGGAGTTCAAAAGGCTTAGCGAGATAATTGTCACACCCCATCTGATAGCCGCGAATCCGTTCCTGCGTGCTCGTGCGTTCCGTCAAAAAAATCACCGGTAGCAAGCGGAAAGCGGGACGAGTCCGAACTCGCCGCACGAATTCGTAGCCATCCATCTCGGGCATTGTAATGTCGGTAACAATCAAGTGGGGCTGAAATTCCTCTACCAAACCTAAAGCTTCTTTGCCATTCTCAGCAGGGATTACAGAGTATCCGGTAATTTCCAGATAATCGGTAATCGACAAGCGAGTCGCGAAATCGTCGTCAGCAACCAGAATCGTCAAGGGCATGAGAGGAATTTAAAAATTAAACCTTAAAAATTAAAAGTGACTAATTTCACTTTTAATTTTTAATTCTACTGTTTAATTCTGTTTATAACTTGCTGTTAAAGTAGCAGGCTGCCCTAATGTTCCCTCCAAAGCTACGCCGCGCCCGTTTGCTGCCAAATGCCGCAGAGTTTTGTAAATTGTCTCTATTTGCTCTGGCTTTCCTGCTTTTTTGGCTATTTCTGAGACAGACAGAGGTTTTTGGGCGTCTTTGAGCACTTGCAGTACCCGTTGCTGCAAGTCCAATACAGCAGCGGCCGCTTTTTTGCCTGCTTCGACCCCTGGCTGGTGATAGGCATTGACATTCACCAAGGAACCGTAAAAACCTACGGCTCTTTCGTAGAGGGCGATTAATGCTCCTACTGTCCGAGGGTTGACTTGGGGAATTGTGACAGTAATGGAATCTCGGTGATTTTCGTACAAAGCTTGTCGAGTTCCCTGCAACAAACCAGACAAATAATCTCCGGAAGTGACGCCGGTTTCTACTTCTGGGGAAATGCCTTGCCTGTCTTCCAAAACTTCGATAAATGTTAGGAAGAAATTCGGCACCCCGTCTCGCAGTTGCTGGACGTAGGCGTGTTGGTCGGTGCTGCCTTTGTTGCCGTAAACTGCGATTCCTTGATGAACTGTGTTGCCGTCTAAATCTTCCTGTTTGCCGATCGATTCCATGACTAATTGCTGCAAGTAGCGACTGAACAATAGCAGTGAATCTTTATACGGCAAAACTACCATATCTTTTTCGCCCCGTCCGTTGCAGGCAAAATACCAACTCATGGCTAAAAGGGCGGCGGGATTATTTTTAATGTCGGGAATTCTAGTAGCTTCGTCCATGACTTTAGCGCCGTCGAGCATCGCCCGAATGTCGATGCCTTGCAAAGCTGCTGGCAAAAGTCCTACTGCTGAGAGTTCCGAAGTGCGTCCTCCCACCCAGTCGGCCATCGGGAAGCTGCCAATCCAGCCTTCGGATTTGGCTAATTTGTCTAGTTTGCTGTCTGTTCCAGTGATGGCAACTGCCTGTTTGGCGAAGTCTAGTTTTTGAGCGGCGAAGGCTTTTTGAACTTCGATCATCCCGTTGCGGGGTTCGGGGGTGCCGCCGGATTTGGAGATAGTAATTACTAGGGTGCTGGCGAGTTTGTCTTTGATTTTGTTAAGGATGCGATCGATTCCAGCCGGATCTGTGTTGTCGATAAAATGTATTGCTAGGGGCGGAATGTCTGGGGATAAAGCTTCGGAGACAAATTGGGGGCCTAGGGCGGAACCACCGATGCCGATCGAAATTATGTCGGTAAATTGCGGAGCAAAGGGCGGTTTAATATCGCGGTTTTGAACTTTCTTGACAAATGTTTCAACTTGTGCTATGCCTTCGACTATTTCTTGTTTTAATTCTGGAGTGGGAGCTAAATCGGGGTTTCGCAGCCAGTAGTGGCCCACCATCCGGTTTTCGTCGGGATTGGCGATCGCACCTGCTTCTAAAGCTGCCATGTCTTTGAAAGCTTTGTCAAATTTGGGCTTCAGTGCTGCTGCGAAAGCGTCGTCGAATCCCATGCGGCTGATATCGAGGTAAAGTCCCAATCCCTCGTGATAGTAAAGCCAGTCTTGATAGCGTTGCCAGAGTGCTGCGGCGTCCATAGGAATTCTCTACAATTTTTTTAATGTTCGATCGGCGTCGTCAGGAATCCACCAATTGTAGTTTAAAACGATCTGATGTACGGCTTTTGCACAATCCCAATAATTTTAACCATTAGTCGTCTGAAGATAGCCGGAGCCGAAGGTAGGCAGAGCATTCGGCAGAATTAAACAATAAAAATATGACTTGGGCAACACTCTTAGTAGGTAGATCCCTCATTAATGGTCACACCCCATAGATAGATCGAAGCGGCACAGAGATTTAAGTGTGGTCGGCGTTGGCGTTTGGGTTCTGGTTTCACAATATTCAAATTAGGGCGATCGGGATGTGTAAAATAGGCATTGCGGTCAGGTTAAATATACTTTTAGCTGTCACTCAATAATCGGCTAAAAGTATATTTAACAACTGTCAACTACCTGAAGTGTAGTATAATATACAGATATTAGAATTAAAGTGCGATCGACTATGCTTGCTCTATCTCCCGAATTAAAAGAAAGGTTAGCAACTCCGCTCAAAATCGGCGATTTTGAAGTTAAAAGCCGCGTCCTGCAATCGCCCTTATCCGGCGTTACCGATTTGGTATTTCGCCGCCTGGTGCGCCGCTACGCGCCCGATTCGATGATGTACACGGAAATGGTGAACGCTACGGGTTTGCACTACGTGAAGCAACTGCCGAGAATTATGGAAGTTGACCCGAACGAGCGCCCGATTAGCATTCAATTGTTTGACTGCCGGCCGGATTTCTTGGCAGAAGCGGCGCAGAAAGCAGTGGCAGAAGGAGCCGATACTGTTGATATTAATATGGGCTGTCCGGTTAACAAAATTACTAAAAACGGCGGCGGTTCTTCCCTGCTGCGAGATCCGGAAACTGCCGAGGCAATTGTGCGGGCGGTTGTGGAAGCGGTAGATGTTCCTGTCACCGTTAAAACTAGGATTGGTTGGACTGACAAAGAAATTAATATTTTGGAATTTGCGAAGCGGATGGAAGATGCGGGAGCAAAAATGATTACCGTGCACGGCCGCACTCGATCGCAAGGTTACACCGGCCCGGCAAAATGGGAGTGGATTCGCCGAGTGAAAGAAGTTTTATCGATTCCAGTTATTGCTAACGGGGATATTTTTTCAGTGGAAGCAGCGATGCGATGTTTGGAAGAAACAGGTGCAGATGGAGTAATGTGTTCGCGGGGAACTTTGGGCTATCCTTTTTTGGTGGGAGAAGTTGATTATTTCTTGAAAACTGGTGTGGAAAAGATAGCTCCGACACCAATTGAACGTCTCGAATGTGCTAAAGAACATTTGCGGGCTTTGTGGGAATATAAAGGTGAAAGCGGTGTCTCCCAAGCGCGCAAGCACTTAACCTGGTATGCTAAGGGTTTCCCCGGCGCTGGGGAATTGCGGGGCGTGTTGGCTGTGGTAGAAACGGTTGAACAAGGTTGCGATTCGATCGATCGCGCGATCGAGCAATTGCCCGCATAAACCTTACCCGCAGATGTCAACTAGGGATTACAGAAACAAAACCCACCTCTGCGGGCTAAGATTTAAGACACAGTTAAAAATTTGTGTGTGGGGGAAAGCATGGATTCATTAAAAGGGCGAGATTTATTAAGTCTGGCAGATTTAAGCATAGATGAATTAAATTATTTGCTGGATCTAGCAGCCAGTTTAAAATCGGGAATGGTCAAGCTGAAACGCAATAAAGTTCTCGGCTTGTTATTTTCCAAAGCTTCAACGCGAACGCGGGTAAGTTTTACGGTGGCAATGTATAAATTGGGAGGGCAAGTGATTGACCTCAATCCCAACGTTACACAAGTCAGTCGCGGTGAACCTTTGGTAGATACAGCCAGGGTTTTAGATAGATATTTAGATATTTTGGCGATTCGGACTTTCGAGCAAAAGGATTTAGTTACTTTTGCCAACTATGCGAAAATTCCTGTGATTAATGCACTGACAGATGACGAACACCCATGCCAAGTGCTGGCGGATTTAATGACAGTAAAAGAGTGTTTTGGCAAGTTGAAAGGGGTGACTTTGACTTATTTGGGCGATGGCAATAATATGGCTAATTCGCTGATGTTGGGCTGTGCAATGACGGGAATGAATGTAAGAATTGCTTGCCCTCAAGATTTCCAGCCGAATGCTGAGATAGTGGAAAAAGCTAAGAATATTGCTAAGGGAAAAACAGAAGTTACTGTGACGACGGACGCAGAAGCTGCTGTGAAGAATGCTCAAGTGATTTATACTGATGTTTGGGCGAGTATGGGACAGGAAGAGGAAGCAAAAATCAGGATTCCTTTGTTTGAACCCTATCAGGTAAATGAACAATTGCTGAAGTTAGCAGATAAAAATGCAATTGTACTGCACTGTTTGCCCGCGCACCGAGATGAAGAGATTACCGATGCAGTGATTGAAGGCAGTCAATCGCGCGTTTGGGATCAGGCAGAAAATCGGATGCACGCTCAGCAAGCTTTGCTCGCAAGCATTCTGGAAAGCGATTAGGAATTAGCTAAAAATTAGTCTGTCGGGGGAGCAAATCGACCTGCTCGCTACTTTTTGCAGACCGCTTCCGTTATCATTTCATTTGAACCAGGATTATTTGCAACCAGCCTGTAATTATCCGTTTCAACCATGATTAATTGCAATCTCTTAAGTAAAAGAAATGAATCACATCACTACGACAGACTTACTCGAAAATCTCAAATGGCGATATGCCACCAAACAGTTCGATCCAGCCAAAACAATTGCTCCAGAAATCTGGACAGCTTTAGAAGATGCGTTAGTGTTAACACCATCTTCTTATGGGCTTCAACCTTGGAAATTTCTGATTATTACCAGCTCGGAACTTAAAGAACAGCTCAAGCCCCACTCCTGGAATCAGTCCCAGGTTACTGATTGCTCTCATTATGTCGTGTTCGCGATTAAAAAGAATCTCACTGCCGAGGATGTCGATCGCTTTATTGCCCGCACTGCCGAGGTGCGAGGCGGGACTATAGAGGCAATGGCAGGATATCGGAGTCTAATCGTCAGTGACTTGGTTGATGGTGGCCGCAGTTTTAATATCAATGACTGGTCAACGCGCCAAACTTATATTGCACTGGGCAACTTTATGACCTGTGCTGCATTGCTTGGTGTTGACACCTGTCCAATGGAAGGAATTGAACCTGTCAATTACGATCGCCTGTTGGGTCTTTCTGCAAAAGGCTTTACTACCGTCGTAGCTTGTGCGGCTGGCTATCGCTCTGAAGCAGATAAGTATGCTTCACTCGCAAAAGTAAGATTCCCTAAGTCAGAAATCTTAGAAACTTTATAGAACCCATTTGGTATCTTCTTGAGCGAACTATATGGTTTTGAGGGGATCGTTTTACCAGAGGATTTAATACCAGAGTCAGGACTTTAAGCTAACAGGCATCAAACCAGATACAACCTAGATACCTCAAAGGCTTGTGAGACAACAAAAAGATCCTAAATGGGTTCTATAAACCCGGGATACGCTGTAAGTCGATCGCAATAGCGCACCTCGGCGCACCCTAAAAAGATATTAAGAGGCTCCGAAATTCACTTTTGTGACTTCACCTGCGACAACATTAACAGTTTGTTGAATCTGACTGCTATCAACCTTTAACTGATAAGTTCCCGGAGAAAGCTCGATCGCCCCAAACCATCCTTTGCCATCGGCGCGCAGTTGACGCACCTGGCCAGCAGCATCGATCGACTGCAATGTCAAGCTCGCACCGTCGCAAGTTTGAGTACACTGCTGCAAATTTCCGGCGATCGCACCTGTAGTCGGCCGCGACTTCCAAGGCATATCGGGAACCGCTGCTGCTGTCGCCCACACAGGCTGAGTTTCATAGGTTTTGCCCGTCGCAGCGTCAACGTATTGACTCGGCTGCGAAAGCGCGGTGTAAAACAAATCGTTGCTTTGGGGAACGTATTTCCAAGGCTGGCGGGGCAAATCACCGCTACCGCCCGATCGCAGTTCCACATTCGTGTACACGTTGCTGCTAGCGTAGGAATAGAGCACCGTACCGGCGACGTGATTTCCTTTCGCAGACGGCTGTTCGGCGCGACGAATCTGGCCTAGAGTGTCTTCGATGTAGTTGAGGTAATTGCCAGGGCCGATCGCGATTTGGCGGTTGTACTGGTGGTCTTTGGCGTACTCGATCCAGTTGTCATAAGCGAGTTTTTGCTGCCGTTTGTACTCGCGCTGGTAAGTCATCGGCATCGCCATGTCTACAATCCCTTCTTCCAGCCAAGCGCGCCAATCCTGCAATACTTCTTTGTAAGGCTGCGTTTGATACCACCCTGCATCGTTTTTCGGGCCGTCTCCCCAGGCGATCGTGGCGGCGGTAATTTTAACGCGCGGTTTAATCGCAAGGCTTTCTACATAAAGCTTCCGCACTAAATTTGTTACCTGATCGCGCCGCCACTGCATCCACGCAGGATCTGTGGGTGCGGGTTTGCCCGATCGACCTGTTTGCTGATTGAAACGGGCGATCGAAGTCGGATTGTAGCCCCAAGTCGGCCCGCCGTAGCGCACATAATCCAACTGTACGCCGTCCACATCGTAGCGTTTCAGCAAGTCCAAATAGACGGAAACAGTATAATCTACGGCGTCTGGATGACCGGGATCGAGATAGCCTTGGGCTTCCCCACCGTAAGTCAGCATCGCCCAATTGTCGTTTCCTGGGGCAGAAGGCCCGTGTTGTTGCCAAACGTGACCGGCGGGAAGTTTGGTACCCGAAACCACCGGCAGCGTCACCATCCAAGCGTGTACTTCAATGCCTGCGGCGTGGGCTTTGTCAATCAAATCTTGCAGGGGATCGAAACCGGGGGGAACGTTGGGATCGAGGGTGCGGGGTTCGATCGCACTGGTGTAAAAAGCATCGCCACGGCGGCGGACTTGGGCGACGATGGCATTGGCATTTGCCCGCTGCGCGTCTGCGATCAATTTTGTGACTTCTTGAGGGGTTTTGAAGCCGGGGTTGAAGGCGTCAACCCAGAAAGCGCGAAATTCGGCGGTTTGGGTTTGCGGGGGCATAGTTGCGTTAGCGCGGGATGGGAAGTTTGAGAACCAACCAGGAGTCAGCAGAAAACTAATTGTTAAGCCAATCAGGAACAAGCTTGACAAAAAGAATGTTTTGGTATTTCGCATCAGAAATGTGTGAGAGAGCGTTTAACAGTCCTTTACGGACTTTTGCTTTGAGAGTCCGCTTGACATTTTCGCACAATGGTGAAAGTTTGGGCGAAAATACACTGAACTGGCGCTCGCACTTTTTGAACAAATGATACTACCGCACTTTCAAACCCTAGCCCTTCCGGGTAACAGCTACTCAATTGCAAGCAATTTACTCGATCGAGTAGATAGCTGGCGCCAAGAAGCAACCCGAAAGTTGCAGCAAAGCCAGAGAGGAGAAAAGGGACAATTTTTAACACCTTCCTCAGTGGCAAGTTTGATGGCGGGAATGTTTGAATTTAACTGTCCTGATATATCGCTTTTAGATGCCGGTGCAGGAATTGGTTCGCTGTTAGCAGCCGTTGTTTGCGAACTTTGCCACCGCCCCAACAAACCGCACAGCCTGCACGTTACAGCTTATGAAATTGACCTTATTTTGATTGAATACCTCAAGCAAACTTTAGAATTATGCAGTATAGAATGTCAGCGTTTTGGGATATCTTTTACCTGTGAGGTTCGCGAAATTGATTTTATTCAAGACAGCGCCGATATGTTGCAGCCAAATCTATTTACACAGCCAGTAAAACGGGAATTTACCCATGCAATTATCAATCCTCCCTATGCCAAGATAGACGCTAAATCCCAAGCCCGAACCTTGCTGCGTTCTATAGGACTAGAAACCAGCAATCTCTACGCTGGCTTCACAGTTGCTGCTGCTCACCTGCTCAAACCAAACGGTGAATTAGTGTCGATTACTCCCCGCAGCTTTTGCAACGGTTTATACTTTCGAGACTTCCGCAAAGTATTCCTTCAAATGATGGCTTTGCGCCAAGTACACATCTTTGAATCCCGACAGTTGCCATTTCGCGATGATGCGGTGCTGCAAGAAACTATTATTGTGCGCGCCACCAAACAAATAGAACAGCCAGATACTGTACTAATTACCTCAAGCAGCAGCGTGGGCGACGACCTGGTTTTGTCTCACCAACTGCCCTATACCGCCCTAATTAATCCCAATGATTCCGAGCAATTTATTCGGATTTTACCGGATTCTGTCAGCCAGAAAGTAGTCGAGCAAATGGCTCAATTTACTTGCACCCTAGAGGAATTAGGCTTAACAGTTTCCACCGGAAAAGTTGTAGATTTTCGTGTTCGCTCTGACTTGCGGCTAAAACCTGAAAATGGTACAGTTCCGCTGATTTATCCCGCCCACTTCTCCGCTGGCGGTGTTGAATATCCCACAGCAACGAGAAAGCATCAAGCTTTAGCTGTCACGGAAAAAACTGCTGCACTCCTCGTACCTAACGAACATTATGTTTTGAGCAAGCGCTTCTCCTCAAAGGAAGAGAAAAAGCGAATTGTTACAGTTGTCTGGGATGCCAATAAAATTAATAGTTCTAGCGTGGGTTTTGAGAACCATTTGAATTACTTTCACCAACAGGGACGCGGATTAGATCTCACCCTGGCGCGGGGATTGGCCGTTTATCTAAATTCGAGTTTGGTAGATGCGTTTTTCCGACTGTTCAACGGACACACTCAAGTTAATGCTACGGATTTACGCAATTTGAAGTATCCTACTGTAGAGAAATTACTTTTACTTGGCGCTCAAATAGGAGAAATATTTCCTACACAGCGGGAGATTGATCAACTTGTCGAGAGACAACTGCTTAACGCGACAAATCCGTTAGAAAATAGCCCAATGACAATTAAGAACCGTATTGATGAATCTCTAGAAATACTTGCAGCGCTGGGTTTTCCCAAAGGTCAGCTTAACGAACGTTCCGCCTTAACCCTTCTGGCTTTGCTTGACCTCAAGCCAAAGGAAGCTTGGGAATTGGCAAAATCTCCACTTCGGGGAATCACACCAATTATGGAATTTATGGAGGAGGAGTACAGTAAAAAATATGCACCAAATACGCGGGAAACTGTGCGCCGCCAGACTGTGCATCAGTTTCTAGATGCAGGTTTAATTGTTGTTAATCCTGACAGTCCCGAACGTCCGGTGAATAGTCCAAAAACTGCATATCAGATAGAAGAAAGTGCTTTGGAACTGCTGCGAACTTATGACACTTCTGACTGGGACAAGAATCTTCGCGCTTACCTCGCCTCCGTCGAAACGCTGAAGCAACGATATGCACAAGAGCGAGAAATGGCGCGAATTCCAATTACAATTGAAGGTGATGTAAAAACTCTTTCGCCCGGAACTCATAACGTCTTAATATCAAAGATTGTCAGTGAGTTTGCTGAGCGCTTTACTCCTGCTGGTCGACTGCTTTATGTCGGAGATACCGATGAAAAGTTTGCTCATTTCAATGAAGCATCGCTAACTGCATTAGGCGTTACAGTCGATGCTCACGGTAAGATGCCAGATGTAATTGTTCACTTCACTGAAAAAAACTGGTTGGTGTTGATTGAAGCTGTTACTTCTCACGGCCCGATTAATCCAAAACGCAAAACTGAGCTTGAGAATCTTTTTAGAAGTTCGACAGTATCTCTGGTGATGGTGACAGCTTTCCTCAGTCGCAAGGCAATGGCAGAATATCTCTCTGATATTTCCTGGGAAACTGATGTCTGGGTAGCAGAAGACGCTACTCACCTGGTTCATTTTAACGGAGAACATCTTTTGCAGGCTTATTCCAAACATGAAAATATTTGTGAGTCCGAAGGATGCTAAAATACACTATTTATATGGCTGCCGCTGGCATCGGAATGACATATACTGTGATGCAAGCGGTTTAATTGACCGGAATTGTCGATCGCACTCAGTAAATCAAATAAGTAACTAGGTAAAATATCTCTGCAATGGAAAAAAAGCATAACGCTGGATTGTGGGTATCAGTATTATACTTCGCTCAAGGTCTCCCTTACACCGTCGTTAATTTAATGTCGGTGATTTTTTTGAAAGGTATGGGCACCAGCAACGAGCTCATCGGATTGACAAGTCTGTTGTCTTTTCCTTGGGTTTTAAAAGGTTTGTGGGGCCCAGTGGTTGATTTGTATTCCACCAAACGCAAATGGATTTTAACAACCGAAATCATTTGTGCTTTTCTGTTTGCTTTCCTAGCTTTTGGTGTATTGACGCCGACACCGATTATTATATCACTTGTGATCTTTACGGCGATCGCCTTTGTGTCAGCTACTCACGACATCGCCATTGACGGATTTTATTTAAACACTCTCAATAAAGACCAACAAGCACTATTTGTCGGGGTTCGCAACACGGCTTATAGAGGTGCTGTCATTGCCGGTAGCGGTGTATTGGTGTTCTTAGCCGGGAAACTGGCCGAAAACCATTTAGTCACCGGAAATACAGGCGACACCAAAATATATCAAAACATTCCACTGTCACTTTTCGGTTCGGATTTTAGCGTGTCTGCGCTTAACTACGGATGGGCGACAGCCTTTGGCATTTGTGCGATTATGTTTGTGCTGATATATCTCTTTCAGCGCTGGTATCTTCCCTATCCTCGAAATTACGAGCTCGAATCGGACACCCCCCAACAAACAACCAGCTTTATCGAAGCATTCAAAACCTATTTTCAGCAAGATAAAATAGGTTGGATTGTGGCTTACGTCTTGATTTTTCGCTTGGGCGATGCCTTGACTTTTAAAATGGCTCCGCCATTTTTAATGGATAAAGTTGAGAAAGGAGGATTAGCAGTTTCTACGTCGGATATGGGCTTATTATCCGGTACTTTAGGGGTAATGTTTTTGTTAATAGGAGGGTTGCTTGGTGGCTATTTGATTGCCAAACAAGGATTGAAAAAATGGATGTGGCCGACGGCTATTCTGCAAAATTCGACTAACGTGCTGTATTGGCTGTTGGCAATCAATCAACCGGGGATTGAATGGGCTTATGCCGTAAATTCGATCGAGCAATTTACTTACGGACTTGGCGTAGCTGCCTATACAGTGTTCTTGATGCGGACTGTCCGCCCTGAATACGAAGCATCTCACTATGCAATTACAACGGCTTTTATGGCCGCAGGAGTGCTGATTCCGGGCGTTTTCAGCGGCTACTTGCAGGCGAATCTCGGCTATCAAAATTATTTTTTGATGAGTGCGCTGGCTGTGATTCCCGGTATGCTGACGATTTTCTTTCTGCCCCTAGAAGATGAGAAAAAATTAGCATCCATGCCCAGACCTGGACTGGACGATTTCGATTAATATCAAGTGCGATCGCTATAATTATAAGAGCCGGGCGGGGCGGGTTTACGAAGGTCTGCACTTTTTTTTCGAGATTTCGGTGAACCCGCCGTTGGAGGAATATTGATGTTTTTAATCATGGCAGAGTATAAATTGTCGGTGTTTGTTTTCCTAAAATAAAATAAGGACACAACAATGTTGTGTCCTTACCGAATATCTGTATTGCCAGCCGCCAACTAAATCGCAATAAAATCACTAGCTGTTAGCGGACTACTTGGAATGCCAGGAATACTGGCAAGAACTTCGCCATTACGGGCTAGTTCAATCGTCGTTATAAAATCTCCTGGAGTAACTCTGACTTGGTTGAAGGTCAAACCTCCGCTCAAACCGATTAAATCTTGACCCTTTTGAAAGTCTACAAGTGTATCTGTACCGGCACCTGCTCCTAACACTAATACGTCGCGTCCAGCGCCACTGATTAAGAGATCCGCACCCGCTGCGCCAATGAGTGTATCGTCTCCTTCTGCCCCGTTCAAATTGTCATCCCCTTTGCCGCCTAATAGCAGATCGTTGCCGCTGCCACCGCTGATAATATCGTTGCCTTTGTTGCCGCTGAGAGTGTCGTTTCCCCCATTGCCAGTGATAATATCGTCGTCTCCAAAACCTGATGCTGTATTGTTGGCATCGTCGCCGACTAAATTATTAATTTGGGAGGGAGCTAGAGCAGTTTGCATTGCTGCAACGTTTGCTAAAAATGAGGTTCCCGGAGTGGTTCTTAATTGCTCTAAACTGCTGCGCGATTCCAACGAGGTTCCCAAGGCTGGCAGTGCAAAGTCTAAGCCAGCTAACAGTTCTAAATAATCTGAATCTGTAAAAGTGAAATCCGGGCGGCTCAACTGGTCTACAGTGATTTCTGTCTGAGTCAAGCCGGGAGGTGGAGAAGTTAACAAACCGCTTTGCGTGTGCTTGTCCAAGACAAGTAGCGGGTTGATAATCGGGTTAGTAAATGTTTGAAGAATTACTTTGCCGGGGATAAAAGCTTCTCCTCCCAAACTAACAAAATCGCCGTTAACTATGTAGTGAGTTACATTTTTTCCTGCCCCGGCTTTCTGCTTAAATGTATTGACGGTGCTCTGATCAACTCCGGGAGAATTGAAGGTGACAATATCTCCGATAGTAGATGTAAATTCGGTGGCGGCTAGTTGCGTTATGGCACCGCCCAAGCTGTGTCCAAGAAGGTCTGGTGGCAAGCGGCTGGGGTTTTTGGCTGTATCTTGACTGATTTCTGTCAACCAATTTCCTAATGCTTGTTTGTTGGCTTCAAATTGGTTGAAACCGGCGCCGCGCGGGTCTGCGTTGGCAATATCGTCTACGAGCGAGTCCGTGCCGCGAAATACCAAAATAGGCGGTTTGTCTGGGGTGGTGGAAATTAAGCCGATCGCGTGAAATCCAGTTCCGGGATCGTCAAAAGTGCGATCGATTTGGTAGCCAGCAGCGGTCAAACCCGTTTGAACTAAAGTTTGAGACTGGGGGTCGTTATCTATGTAAACAACTTGCTTGGCTATAGTTTCGTAAGCGGCGGGGGAGGAGGGCATATTTTTTTATTTCCTGTCGTTTGAGGGGTAATTAGTTTTTAAGCTACTTAACTAAGTTTACTATAAACTTCGTTTATTGACCATATTAATTGGTCATTTTTAGTAGTTTTTTAGCGGCGAATTAAGAGATATTTTTTAATAAAAAAAAACCTATCGCTACAAAACCCAGGCAGGTTTTGCGCCACCAAAAATACAAATTTTGAGCACCCTAAAGCTATACAAAATCTACCCGCGTAATATCGCTGGCAACTACGCCTCTGAGAGTAGCAAGAATTTCCCCAGTAACCGGGATAGTAATTAAAGCTCCGTCACCACCTTGGGTTACTCTAACTTGAGGAAAAGTTAGACCCCGCGACAGGGTAATTAAATCTTCACTATCTTGAAAATCTAAAATCACATCTGCTCCGCCGCCGGATTCCAATACAAAGCGATCGCGCCCCGCACCACCAATTAAAAAATCGTTGCCAAACTCGCCGGAAACCAAATCGTTTCCGTCGCCGCCCTCGAAATAATCGTTATCTCTGCCGCCGTACAAGAAATCGTCGCCATCACCACCGGTGATGCTGTCATTACCTCGATTGCCTCTGAGAGTATCGTTACCGCCGTTGCCGATAACTGTATCCTCTCCAGGGCCCCCCGTAGCAGTATTGTTGCGAGCGTCGCCTGATAAATAATTCGGTTGTAAGGGAGCTAAACCGTATTGCATTTCTCTGATCAACTGCACAAAAGAAAATTCTGGCGCTGTTCTCACACTCTCTGCACCGCCTCTGCTTCTGATCGCTACTGACACATTGGGCAGGGCCAAATTCATCGCAGCTATAAACTCGTTAAAATCTGAATCGTTGTTATAAGTAAATTCAGAACTGTTTAATTGTTCTACGGAAATTTGCCTCTGCAAAAAACCGACGGGCGGAGTAGTTAACAAATTTTCAGTTCGATGTTTTGCCAAAACAGTTAAGGGATTAATACTCGGATCTGTAAAACTTTGGATAAATACTTTACCCGGGATAAATGCTTCGCCAAACAAGCTGACTACATCTCCGCTGGTAATGTAGTGAGTGACATTTTTGTTGCCTGCCCTGCTGAGATTTCTCCGAAAAGTGTTAAATGTACTCACTGATACTCCCGGAGAGTTGAAAGTAAAGATATCGCCGGTCAGAGATGTGTATTCGGTTGCTACAATTTGAGCGACAGCTCCGCCCCAACTGTGTCCGATGACATCGGGCAATAATTTGCTGGGGTTTTTACCAGTATTTTGACCGATTTCTGTGAGCCAATTTTTGATATTATCTTTGTTCTTTTCAAATTCAGGTAAACCAATGTCCCGCGAGTCGGAAAAGATAGCGTCGCCGTCGATGAAGTCTGTACCTTTAAATACGAGGGCGGGCGGGTTTTCGGGATTGGATGAACCGAACCCGATCGCATAAAAGTTTGTTTCTGGGTCGTCGAATATGCGATCGATATAGTAGCCATTAGTATCTAGGAAAGTCGAAACTTGATTTTGCGCGCTCGGCTTTTGATTCAAAAAAACAATTGATTTAGCTAGAGATTCATAAACAGCAGGCGAGGCACTCATAATATTAGATTTTCTGTTTGTTGGTATTTGCGATCGCTCTCTTGTTGAGCTAATTGTCCAATGGTAGCAATTATAGCTGACAAGATTTGTATGGTACACTTGATAATATCAACTCAAGAATTAAGTTTTTGCGGTTATGGGTATCATTCGTCAATACATTGCTCCATTGATAGCGGTATTAGTATTTTTCGCGGCTCTGGTAGCAGTCAGTGCTCGCATCTTTTTGCCTGGTGACATGGCTGCCCCCGCACCGATTGAGGAAGCGATCCCCCAAAAGCAAGCGGCAGTAGTGAATCCAATTTTCTTGGGGCTAAATTATTCCGCTTTTCGTGTCCGCTGAGCTGATGTCTGCTCAACTAATACCGGGCTACCGGCTGCGCTCAGGATCGGGACTCGATCGGGCAAAACTGGTAAAGTTTATGCACCGGACTTACCAAGAGCTTTACCCGGATGGGGAATTGGGACATTTGGCTCAAACTGTCGAGCAGTATTTTTCTAACCAGACGCCGGTTTGGTGGGTAGAGTGCCAGAAAAACACCCAGGAAGAGGCAGAAATTTTGCCGACGCTTCCCTCGCAGTATCTCAATCCCCAATCTCAAGCCCAAAATCTGACATCGGTTGTCGGATGTTTGTGGTTGGGAAATGCGATAGACCAAACCACCGGAGAACGCTACGCTCACATTTTTTTGCTGTACGTAGCACCGGAACATCGCCGTCTAGGAGTAGGTGCAGCTTTAGTTATTCATGCTGAAAATTGGGCGCGGGAAAGAGGCGATCGGCAAATTGGTTTGCAAGTATTTCTGAGCAATCAGCCTGCGGTGAATCTATATCAAAAATTAGGCTATCAAACTCATTCCCTCTCGATGCTCAAATCCCTTTGAAATATAAATTCTACTGGTTTGGAATCAGGGCAAAAGTCCTGATTCATTCCAATTATGAGGACTTCTGTCCTCACTACCAACTTAAGTAACAGCAGAGATATTCCTTTGTAGTAAGGATTTTAGTCCGGATTCATCCAAATTATGAGGACTGAAGTCCTCACTAGAAACTTAGGTGACAGCAATTATGAGGACTGAAGTCCTCGCTATTAACTTAGGTGACAGCAGAGGTATTTGTTTGTAGTAAGGTACTGCGCGCGCACCCTACAATTATTGACTGCGGACTGCTGAGTGCTGACTGAGTTGCTTAGGAGCATCCTCTGTGCGGTAAAGTTTTTTTATGAACAATAACGACTACTCCAACGCCCTTGATACTGACACGGAACTGGAAAGCCCTTTGGATCATTTTGACGAATCCGAACCCCCGCTGCCAGATCCCGAGGAAATGCTGCCTTTGCTGGAATCCCCGGAACCTCAGCACCGGATGATTGCGGCGCGGGCTTTTTGCGAACTGCAGGACGATCGAGCAATTTCGCATTTAATTAATTTATTGAGAGACGGTTGCCCCTTGGTGCGAGTGAGCGCGGCTTATGCGTTGGGGCGAAATCCGAGTCCCGATGCTGTGGAACCGCTGATTGTTCAGCTTAACCGCGACTGGAACGGTTACGTTCGCAAAGGGGTAGTTTGGGCCCTGGGAAATTGCAGGGATCACCGCGCTTTGCCATCTTTAATTGATGCTCTGAAAACTGATATTTCGGCGGTGCGTTTGTGGGCGGCGAGTTCTCTGGGTCAAATGGCAAAAGTTGGTTACTATGTGGTGATTGCGGCGATTCCGCCGTTGATTGAAGCGCTGCGGGGAGATGCTGTGTCTGCTGTGCGGAGCAACTGCGCTTGGGCGATCGGGCAACTGGCACGCGAATTGCCGAATAATATAGTGTACGCTGGGGCGATCGATGGTCTGATTGAAGCTTTAGAAGAAGATGAAGATATGGGCGTGCGGGAAGATGCTAAATCTTCGCTATTGCGAGTTGGCGACCCGCGCGGATTGCAGATTATTGAAGATTTAGAAATGGAAGGACTTTTGTGATTTAAACGCCCCCATTACTAATGATGCCTTTCATCAGTGCTAAAACAAGTTTTGGTTTCAAAAAAATCTTTGGTTCGCCCCAGAGCAAAGACATTTTGATTAGCTTCCTCAATGCTATGCTCTATGACGCACAGCCAACCATTGAAGACTTAGAAATTATTGACCATTACGCCGCGCCGAGCGTTACTGGATTAAAAGACACTTACCTGGATGTTAAAGCCAAAATTACAGGCAACAAAACTGTGATTATCGAAATGCAGGTAATAAATGTAGAAGCTTTTACTAAACGGGTAGTGTACAATGCCGCCAAAACCTACGCAACTCAACTCAGGCCCAGGGAAGGATACTCTAAATTAAATCCTTTGATTGCTTTAACAATTACTGATTTTATTCTCTTTGAAAATACCGAAAAGTTTCTCACTCATTTTGTATTTAAAGAACTAGAAGAAAACTTCGAGTATTATAACAGAGAAATAGAATTAGTGTTTGTCGAACTTCCCAAGTTTAATAAAGAACTGGAACAAGTCGAAAACATAATTCAAAGCTGGATTTATTTTATCAAAAATGCTCCCCTATTCGAGGAAATTCCTGAAAAGTTTGCATCAATTCCCGAAATTCAAACAGCTTTTTCCATCGCCAGCAGAACTAATTTAACCCTTAAGGAATTAGAGGAATTGGAAAAGCGGGAAATGTTTTTTGAAGACCAGCGCGGCGCTATTATTAAAAGTCGCCAAGAAGGCATAATTGAGGGGCAAACAGAATTAATCTTGCGTCAAATCGCGCGGCGCACTGGTGAAATCCCACCCGAAATTCAAACTCGCATCCAGCAGTGATCTCTCGAACAATTAGAGGATTTAGGAGAAGTCTTGTTAGATTTTACCAGTCAAGAGGATTTGATAGCTTGGTTGGAATCGGCTTCAACATGAATTTATAATAACTTTTGCACTCCTGATACTAAATCCGGCTTTAATACCCCCTTCATTCTTTATTTGCCACAGGCGGACTGTGTTTGTGTAATAGCGGTTTCAACCGCCGAGTTTCTAATCTAATAAGTCGGGTTCCCGGCGCACTATCATGTCATAAAGCGGTTGAAAGCTAAACCATCCCATGCGGTGAGACCCTACTTGCTGCTGTGTTAAACGCGCACATTCTGGCTTGATGAGAATGGGTTTTCCCGCAGCTTCGGCCATTAACTGCGCTTGACAAGAACGTTCCATTGCAATAAACCACCAAGCTGCTTCATCTACTGTTTGACCTACTGTTAATAGTCCGTGATTTTGTAAAATAATAGCTTTTTTCTCACCTAAAGTTTTGGCGATGCGTTTAGCTTCTTCGATTTCCAAAACAACTCCGGTGTAATCGTCAAATAAAGCTTGGTCTTCATAAAAAGAACAAGCATCTTGCGTCAGCGGGTCAAGCAGGCGGCCCAAACTCGACCAACTTTTGCCGTAGGGAGAATGAGCGTGGGCTGCTGCGATTACGTCGGGGCGGGCGCTGTGCACTTGAGAATGAATGGCAAATGCTGCTTCGTTTACTGGTTTATTTCCTTCAACAACTTCGCCTTTGTGGTTGACTAAAATTAGGTCGCTGACTCGAATTAAACTAAAGTGCATTCCAAAGGAATTGACCCAGAAATGGTCTAGGTGTTCGGGGTCGCGGACTGTGATGTGTCCGGCAATTCCTTCGCTGAATCCGAAGCGGGCAAATAATCGAAATGCGGCGGCTAAACGCTGTTTGCGGTGGCGGCGTTCTTCTTCAAGTGAGGGGAATGTTGGGGGTTGAAAAGTGACTTTGGGAATTTTTAATGCAACCATATATTTTATTAGTGAAAAGACGGGAAGCAGAGCCTCCGAATCGGCATTCCCAGTCAGAGACTGGGAACGAGATAATTGGGAATTGTGGGAGAGGCATCTTGCCAGCCCTACTGACTGGCGACTTCACTAAGGCGCAAACCTGCGATGTTTTTGCAGTCAAAAGTGGCGTTGTTGCCGGGGCGACGTTCTATTAATTCGAGAATTTGTCCGGCGGGGTTTTGCAGAAACCACTGGGTTAATGAGCCGTAGTCTAGAGGACGCTCTGATAGCGCTTTAAAGTTTTTATTTTGCCATATTTTAGCAGCATTCTGCACGTTTTCGACTCGAATCGCGACGTGGTGAACTGCTGCTAATCCTCTTTCTTCCTGGAAACGGTTTTTTTGGTCGCCGGCTGCGTGGGGCGCATCTAATACTACTAAGCCGCCCGCTGGCATTAATAAGGTCATTAAATGCAGCCACAAATCGGAGGGAACGTTAATGTTTGTCGAACAAAAGTTAATCGGGAACAAGTCTGGGCCTTCGACAATTTTGGCGCCCAAGGGATAAAAAGATTCGGCGTATTTTTCGAGTTCGGCGCGGCTGGGAAATGTGATGACAAAGTGGTCGATCGCAACTTGTTCGTCGTACAGGTGTGTTTCAAACGTCCAGGTTGTTAAAAATTCGGGAGTGATAAATTTGGGGTTGAATTCCAGCAAGCCATTTTTTTCGATGAAAGGTGAGTCAAGATGGCTGTCAAGGTTGCGATCGAACTTTAGGGTTTGTAGATTCAAGTTTTTCATCTGTCTTCCCCGATGTTAACTTCGCAAAACTGCGAATTTTGTCTGCAAGCCGAAGTTGACTCACATTTGGTGCGCCTTAATTCAAAAATAACACAAAATTTAATACTGGGAAGCCGATCGCGCGCTCGCAAGTCCCAAACCTTTACAGGGCAAATCTTCCCCAATCTAAAATCTCAAATCGGATGGTTTGCCGATCGCGTTCCCGGCCAACCACGCCGTAGTCCAAGCACTTTGGAAGTTGAAACCGCCCGTCACGCCGTCGATATCCAAGATTTCGCCCGCAAAGAAAAGTCCGGGACAGCGGCGGCTTTCCATTGTCTTGAAATCGACTTCTTTGAGGTTGACACCGCCGCAGGTGACGAACTCTTCTTTAAATGCCCCTTTTCCGGCAATCTGATATTCGCCTTGAACGAGTTCTTGCAGGAGGCGATCGAGGATTTTGTTAGATAAGTCGGCCCAGCGTTTTTGCTCATCAATGCCGATCGAACTTGTCAAACGTTCCCACAGGCGGCGCGGCACCGGAAACGGACAGCTAGAGACAATCAATCGGTGCGACAACTGCGACTTAACCGCTAGCAGTTGCTGTCGCAAAACTTCCGCATTGTACTGGGGAAGCCAATTAATCAGCACAGAGGTTTTATAATGGCGATCGTGCAAAAATCTCGCACCCCAAGCCGAAAGTTTCAGGACAGCAGGCCCGCTCAAACCCCAGTGAGTAATTAGCAAAGGCCCGCTTTGTTCTAATTTAGCTCCCGGCAATTTCACCTTAGCATTAGGAACAGAAATTCCGGCTAAATCTTGGATTCTGCTGTCGGAAATATTAAAAGTAAATAGAGAAGGGACGGGCTGTTCTACAGTATTACCTAACTCTTTTGCCCACTTATAACCCGACGGATTGCTGCCTGTAGCGAGAAGAATGCGATCGCACTTCAATTTATCCCCGGATTTCAACTCAATTTCAAAACTAGGGGCGGTGTCTCCGTGTTCGCCTTCTGCCGTATTTCCTGTTAACTTCTTTACTGAAACTACTGCATCGCCGGTGCGAATTTTTACGCCTGCATCCTCAGCAGCGCGGATCAAACAGTTAACAATTGTCGCCGAATCGTCTGTGGTCGGAAACATTCGCCCGTCTTCTTCGGTTTTCAACTTGACGCCGTGACCTGCAAACCATTCAACAGTATCGCGCGGTTGAAATCGAGTAAAAGCACCGCGCAGAGCTTTTCCACCTCTGGGGTAATTCTGCACTAAAATACCGGGATCAAAACAAGCGTGAGTAACGTTGCAGCGCCCGCCGCCAGAGATGCGAACTTTTGCCAGGAGTTGTCGGCCAGCTTCTAGTAAAGTGACGCGGGCCTGGGGGTAGGTTTTGGCACAGGTAATTGCACTAAAAAAACCAGCAGCACCGCCACCAATGACTGTAATTTTGAGGATTCGATCGGACAAATTTTTTCTCGCTTATTCGGGTTCAAAATCGGATTTTGCCGCCCCGCAAGTGGGACAAACCCAATCGTCGGGGATATCTTCAAAGGCAGTACCGGGCTCTATGCCTCCGTCGGGGTCGCCTTCTGCTGGATCGTAGACGTAATTGCAAACTGTACAAACGTATTTTTGCATTTGCTTAACTCAATTTTCTATTGTAAGCCTATAGATTGTACTTGACAACGCAACCTAGTGCAATACCACTTTCAAAAACTCATGAGACTTTCAGCCATTCCCAAATGATTAAAAATTAAGTTTTTCACAATTATAAAATCTAAAATCTAAAATCGTCAAAGCCTCTAGAACCACAGTTCTAGAGGCTTGATTGTATTTTTTATTAGTTTACTGCGATTGCAAGACTAGACTTTCGCTAAAGGCTTAGTCCAAACGCCGTTTTCATCTTCTTCGTATTGCTGGTGAATGGCGTCCCAAGCGGTGTGTTCCGCTTGTATCGAGTCGTTGCTTTCATCAAATGCGGCGTTGTATGATTCCATAAAGGTTTTTTGAGCAGCTTCCGACAGGTGCGATCGCACTTCGGGAGACAAGTCTGCCGTACTATTGCAGCGACCTTTGACGGCGCGCGGCAGCGTCATTTCGCTAACTGAAACTTCTTGGCCACCTGCACTTTCTAGCAAGAGTTGAAATTCGCCCGATTTATCTGCGGGAACTTCTGCCATCACGAGAAATTCGCCTGCTTCAACGCGCGTTTGATAGATAGCTGCTTTGTCTTCGGGCATTCCCAAAGCGACTAAAGCGGAAACTAGACCCGCACCGGCTGAACCTGCGATCGCCCCGCTAGCTGCACCCAACAGTACAGCACCCAGCGGGCCTGCCGAGACTACTGCACCGACAAAGGGAATAAACAGCACGCCGACGCCAGTTAGCAAACCCAAAAAAGAACCGAATAATGAACCAAAAATCGCCCCGCTTCGCAGACCGCCTAAAATCACATTTTTTTTAGTAAGAAAGCCGGCAATTCTAGTTTTAGACTGAAAGTTTTTTCCCATGACTGAGATGTGTTCGCGGGAAACTCCGCGATCGAGCAAGCGCCGAATTACGCCGTCTAATTGTTCTTCTTCCTTAAATACGGCTGAAACTGTTCGTTCGGCTAAATATTCCTCGGTCATTTTTCCTCCTTGATGATTGGTCGATTAGTTTTGATAGTGTTTAGTATAGGAAGACACGGTAGGGCAAGCGCATCGACCGCGAGATAGAGGTCGATTTATTGGATATACTTTGAGGCTCTATCAAAAGACTTAATGATTTTTTTAGTTGCGATAGCTCATCTTTTACTAACAGTTATTCAGCTCTACTATAAGCTCCCAACTATTCCTATCTTCTTGTATTGTAACGGCTTAAGTTTAATCGTATATGCAGATTCCAAGCGCTCCCACTCAGCGTTTTCTGCCGCTATATCCGCGTCAATTTTGTCTTTGTTCGCATAATAGTAGGCTAGTGAACCATAAATGGGTGTTAAAGTCAAGTGCGGTTTTTTATCAATGATTTGTTCTGGAGTCAGCCCAGCATTAAAATCAATAGCAATATTTTCTAGGGTAATTCGGGTTGTGGCGATGCGGGGGCTGCCGCCGCAAGTTCCCGGCGTGGTGACAATTAGCGTTCCAATCTCAACGGTAGTTGTCATATTTACCTAGATTGAGTTAACTTTACTCTATTGTAACGCAGCTTCATTTCTACCCGATCGCATTTAACAAGGTTAATCAATGCCACTAGCACCCCTGTTTCCTGTCGTTCATCCCATCCTCAAATCTGCTTTTCCCAGATGTCTGTGGACTGGAGATATCAACAGCCGAGAAATTGCCCTCACATTTGACGACGGGCCGCACCGTCAGCACACACCTCAACTGTTAAAAATTTTAGATAAATACGACATCAAAGCTAGTTTTTTCTGGCTAGGTTTTTGCGTTGACCGCCATCCAGAAACGGCTAAAGAAGTGTACGATCGCGGACACTGGGTCGGTCTCCACGGCTATCAGCATATATCGTTTCCCAAACTCAAAACCCACGAACTCAAACAAAGTTTAGAAGACACGCAAAAAGCAATTGCCAAAGCTTGCGATTTAGACCCAAAATTAATCCTGGACGTGCGGCCGCCCAACGGCATTTTTACGCCGCGAACATTAGAGTTATTGCAACAGTGGGAATATCGCCCTGTAATGTGGAGTGTCGTCCCGGAAGATTGGGTGCGGCCGGGGGTTAAGAAAGTTATTAGTCGCATCGTGCAGCAAACTGAAAACGGATCTATTATTGTACTGCACGACGGCTATTGCGGCGGCGAAGATGTTGCAGCTTCGGCGGATAAAATAATTCCATTGCTTTTGTACAAAGGTTACAAATTTGTGACAGTCGATAGACTGTGGGAACAGACCAACATTCAAATAACAGGAAATTAAGTTAATGAAAAAAAGACAGTTTATTGCATCTCTTTGTTTGGTAAGTGCCGGATGGGCGATCGAGCTTTCTCCTGCTTCCCTAAGCGCGGAAACTCCACTTGTAGTGCAGCAGCCAGCCCCTGGCGTATCCGCGCCTGCCCCCAACTCGAAAACCCCGCAAGTGGAACTGCTAAATCCGGGAGTGGAACCACGACAGGAACTGCGTTTAAAACCCGCTATCGATGTCAAAGAAACAACTGTTATGACCGTAAAAACGGATATGGAAATATCCGCATCCGGTCGGTCTTCGCCTGGGGCTAAAATTCCAGTATCGGTGATGACTTTCGAGACAAAAGTCACTAAAATTGATCCCAATGGCGATATTCACTACGAGTTTGCTTATACTAACTCAGATATCGTCGGCGATACTGGAAATATGCCACCAGCCGTCCGAGATTCCATGCGTTCCGCACTCAAAAGCATGGTGGGAGTGAAAGTCTCTTTCATCATGGACAATCGCGGTTTTCATAAAGGAGGTGACATTATTTTGCCCGAAAAAGCTGACAACAACCTCAAACAAATGGTTGGACAAATGTCTAAATCTCTAGAACAACTAGCCTCGCCGCTGCCTGCCGAAGCAGTCGGAAAAGGAGCCAAATGGCGCGTTTCTTCTTCCTCTGATTTCAGTGGCATGAATGTGAATGACATTGCTACCTATGAATTGGATAGCTGGCAAGATGGAGTTGTGTCTCTGAATGTAAGTATAGAGCAGCAAGCCAACCCCCAAAATATTACCTCTCCCCAATTGCCTGCTGGAACTACCTTAAGCCTCAAATCTTTTAGTTCTCAGGGCCGGGGAAAAGTTACAGGGCGCTTGGATAGATTAATTCCTTGGCGCTCTAGTGTGTCTATTAGTTCAAATAGCGAAATGAGTGTTAAAAATGCTGGCAGCTCAGAAGAATCAACAATCACCACAAAAATGGCGATGGAGATGACTTTAGAGTCGAAGTAAGCTTTATTATAGGAACTCGAAAAATTAGGGACACGGCACTGCCGTGTCCTTAGTCGCCGATTAACTTGTAATAAATGGTATTAAATCAGGTTAATATACCTGATATTATATAACTTTTATGAAAGTTTCGATCGCCAATTTGTAAGTAGAGGAGTCTGTTCTATGATTCGATCGCACAGATGGCAAGCTATCATCGGTTTACTGGTAGCCCTGGGGATAATCATCGGGAATTTAATGTTTCCGGGTCTGAATGTAGCGCCGGCATTTGCTCAAGCCAAATTTAAGGATGTTAACGACCATTGGGCGCAAGCTTGCATTGAGGAGTTAGCGCAGAAAAAAATCATCAGTGGCTATTACGAAGACGGCACTTTTCGCCCGAATCGCCCCGTCAGCCGCGCTGAGTTTGCGGCGATGGTTCGCATGGCTTTTCCCGATGCCAAAACCGTCCGCGCTCCGATCGACTTTGCAGATATTCCTACAAATTACTGGGGTTTTAAAGCAATTCGAGAAGCTTATCAGACGGGTTTTATGTCTGGATACAGTGGCAGTATCTTTAACCCCACTTTGAATATTACCCGCTGGCAGGCTTTGGTAGCTTTAACCAGCGGCTTGAAATATACACCTACGGGGTCGGCGGCTGAGATTTTGGATGCGACTTTTGAGGATGCGCGGGACATTCCCGAACTGGCAAGAAATGCGATCGCCGCGGCCACAGAAAAACAACTTGTGGTCAATTATCCTGCGGTTAAACAGCTAGAACCTACTCGGAATGTTACTCGCGCCGAAGTCGCAACTTTTTTCTGTCAGGCGATCGCCAAACCCGGCCAAAGTGCCTTAGTTCCTGCCGAATATATCGCCCAAGTTCCGGCGAATATCGGCCCGCCGATAACAACAGAAATCTCGGAAGCGGGGAAAGTTCGGGCGGAAGTTTCTTTCGTAAAAGAAGCAGAAAATGCTAAAAATCTCCGCATCAGAATTATCCGCGACGGTAAAACTTTATTAGAAGAACCAGTGCTGATTCCGACTCGCTCTCTAGTAGATAATCCCGACAAAAGAGCCAGCGAAGAAATATCAGAAGGACGTTTTTTATCGCTGCGAATCCGTGATTTAGACGGGGACAAAGAACCGGAAGTGCTGGCAGATTTAGTGTCCATCAAAAGCGGCGTCCGATGCTGCAATTATTCGTTTATTTACCGCTACGAATCGGGGGCTAACAAGTACAGTCACATCAAGCATTTTTGGGGCAATGTGAGTTACGAAATAGTCGATTTTGGCAAAAATGATATCCCAGAGTTTAAGAGTCAGGACGGCAGATTTTCCGAGGCTTTTACAAATTACGCTGATTCTCGCTTTCCGCTGCAAATTTGGCAGTACCGCCAAGGTAAAATGCAAAATGTTAGCAAAGAGTATCCGGTGGAAGTATACACGAATTCTGCTGAGCTTTGGCTAGAATCTAACAAGCGTTTGAGTGAAAATGGGGAGGTGAAGGGGGTTTTGGCGGCCTTCATGGCGAACAAGTATGTTATGGGCCAGGAGGCGGAAGGTTGGCAGTTGTTGGAGAGAGTTTATCAAGGGCGCGATCGCACTCAATTCTTTGGGAAGTTGCGGGAGTTTTTGGTAAGTACGGGTTATGCTAGTAAGTAGATTTGGAGGTGTTTAACCGCTGATTTAAGCGGATTAACGCGGATAATATCTGTAGGGGCGGGTTTGACGAATAATATCTAATTCCTACTAACAATATTACTCAACCCGCCCCCATACAACAGATAACCCACGTCAACTATTCATCCAATTTATCGTCACATATTAATTTGTTTAAATAAAGTAAATTACTAAAAACTTGTGAAGAAATACCAAAAATTGTTGCTTTTTGAAGTGGCAAGCTAAAATAAATATAAAATCTCATACATTTCATGACTGAAAATGGTATATCCACCTGCACCTTGGAATCTGCAAGGTTATGCTGTTCAGACTTTACAATTGGTAGATGTGGCACGAGTGCGCCCCTTGGTTCCCTCTGAGTTAGAAATTGTCTCTTTATTGCCAGGAAAAACCCTAGGTGGCATTTATATATCCTCCTACGGGTTGGGTTCGGTGATGGAGTACAATGAGTTAATTGTAGTTAGCGCGATCGTCAATTATGCAGGAAAATGGGGTGCTTGGATTTCCCATATTTATGTAGACAATCCTAACTCGGTAGCCGGCGGACGGGAAATTTGGGGACTTCCTAAAGAATTAGCTCAATTTACCTGGGAAGGCAGCGAGTCGGTAAAGGCAGCACCGCTAGGCTACCGAGTCACAGTTAGCCAAGGAAACCGTCAACTGTGCAGCCTCAATTACAGCAAGCAAACTTTAGCCTTACCGCTGCCTTTTAGCGGAAATGTTTTCAGCGCTGACCGCAGCAATTTGCTGTTGTTTAAAGGAGGATTACAGTCTCGCATCGGTTTGATTAAAGGCGAATTAGAAGTGGCAGAAGAAAGTCCTTTTGCCAGTTTAAACTTAGGGCAGCCCTTGCTAACTTTTGGCTCCGAAGATATGCGTTTAACAGTCGCTGCGCCGGAAGTTGTGGGGAACAAATCCCTTGAATTCAATTATTAGCTGTAAAGTGCGGGTATTCGCCGTAAACCTAAAAAAACCGAACAGCCAGAAACCCGGTTTCTTGAAGAAGCCGGGTTTCTGGCGCGGGGTATGAGTTTGATCTACTTACTAATCTTTTTGAGGACTTACGCATCAAAAGGCTAAAAACCCGGTTTCTTCTTAGATGCCTCGTTGCGGCACCCCATATTCCCCTACAAACCAGTTTTTTTTTCGTAAGCCCTATTTTTAAATGCCAGCCCCCGGAGCGGCTTCAGCACCCATTTCTAAGATTGTACCGCGAAGGAAATCAATTTGCTGCTGGAAATCCATCCCCTCAATCTTTCCTAATAAAGCTTTTCCTGCTTCGGGAAGTTGATAGTCTGGAGGCACAGGAATAATAGTTCCTTCGTCCATTCCTACTGCTAGGAAATACCAAAAAGCCAGCTTGGTTTCAGGACTCATTGAGCCGTACATCCGGCTGATTTCGGTATTGGCTTTTGAGGCAATGTCCCGCATTACTTGTAGTTGTTCTTGGTGGGGCAGAGGCTTGACTTGCTCGAACAAACCCTGAGCGATTTCGGAACCGGAAGCACCGGGAGCCGCTGGCGTTATTGACTTGCCCATTTCGGTGTAAACAAACCACAGCAAACCTAATTGGTCGTCTACACTCAACTGCTTAATATCTGCTTTTCCTTGGTCGTAAGCACTGGTAGTAAAGGTCATTCAAGCCTCCAAAATAATATGTATTGCTCAGTTTTCTTATTTGTGAGAAAACTTTTGTTTGCTACTTAAGTTAAAGTACCTAATAAATAGTGATGCTAGAATCTTGCTTAAGACAGAGATGATCCCGGACATAAGTTCGGGGAGTAAATTTACCAAAATTGGGAAAAATTGCAACCAAAGGATGAGGGAAATTTGCCAAGATTGTTGTTAGCGGAGCTCATGATTAGCATTGTTTAGCCGATCGACGATCGCCTATAATCGCAACAGACCTCTATTTAGGTGGCTGTTATGTCGATCGCAACTGCAAAACGCTTCACCATAGCGGAATATCACCGCCTGACAGAACTGGGGTTCTTTGGTGAGGACGATCGAGTTGAGTTAATTAATGGAGCACTTGTGAAAATCGCTGCTAAAAGTACCGCTCACGAAACCTGTCTGAGAAGATTATTGCGGGAATTAAGCGCCCTAGTAGCAGAGCGGGCAACTTTACAGTGTCAATCTCCCATCGTTTTACCGACAAACAGCGAACCTGAACCTGATTTTTCGCTCGTACAAAATCGCCCTGACGACTATCTATCTCTTTCACCCCTGTCCAGGGGATATACTGTTGCTGATTGAGATTGCAGATTCTTCTTTGAGTTACGACAAACAGGTTAAGCTCCCCCTTTATGCTGAAGCCGGAATCTCGAACTATTGGATATTTAATTTATCACAAACTTGCTTGGAATGTTACAGCGAGCCGTATCAGAATGCCCCTGGCCAATTTGGTTATCGCAGGACGCTGATTTTTCTGCCGAACGAGTCTGTTAATCTGCCTTATTTTCACGACTTGGCGCTCGATTTATCGAGAGTATTGCCGCCAACTATAGAATCCTGAAGGACTCTGATATTATTCCCAAGAAAATAGGCTGGCAAACAGCCAGCCTAGAATCAGGAGAACTTTATTTCAAACTCGTTGAAAATCTAGCTAAACAAACCAGAAATACCGTTGACTGCTATTGCTCCAGCCAAAGCGGAAACAACCACAGAAGTCAGAGCCGTACCGAACAGCCACCAAGCTGCGGCTGCTGCAGCTTCGCGCGCATCTTCTGCTTGCTGCTTGGTCTTTTTCTTGAGCTGTTTGATGCGTTTTTTAGCTTCTGATTGCAGGCGTTCGGCTCGCAATAAAACGCTGTCCCGGGCTCCTTCCATTTGGTCAACAATTCGGTGCGCGTCAGTCTCGGAAATATCGGAACGAGAACTCAGCAGGGCAACTAAAGTACCGCGATCGAACTCACCTAAACGCTCTTTAATCGCGTCAAATCCGGCCTGCGGGTCGTCAAACACTTTGCGTAAGTCCCGCTTGATGCCTTCGTAGTTGAGTTCGGGTCTCTCCAGCGAATTGAGGTAATCGCGGATTTTTCCGAAAATACCGTCCATTGCCGACTGAAACTTGTCCTGAACCATTTGAACTTGTTCGACAATTTGGTTGCGGACAGATTCAATTTGGTCGGCAATTCTGTTAGCTTCCTCTTCCGAGATGTCTTCCCGCTGCGACAACAATGCTACCAGAGTCGATCGATCGAAGTGCTTCACGCGATCGCCCAAACTTTGCATCCCCATTCCCGGCTCGCTAAACAGCAACTGCAAATCGCGTTTGATGCTTTCAGGATTGAGTTCTTCCTTGTCCGTATTCCGCAAGTAATTTTCCAAACTGCCTTGGAAATCCCGGACTGTTTTTTGAGCGCGAGATGCCAAGCGGCGGGGCGATTTCACGATGCTGCGAATCGAATCTTGCACGCGATCGATCGTCCGATTGATCTGTTCTTCGCTCAAATCTTCCCGCTGCGACAGCAACTTGACCAAAGTTTCGCGATCGACCTGAGAAAGTCTATCCCGAAGTGCCAAAGCACCCTCTTTCGGATTTTCAAACAATTTAGTCAAATCCCGATTGATGCCTTCTGGATCGAGTTCATCGAGGTTTGTATTCCGCAGGTATTCGCCAATTTTTGCAGTAACTTCCTCGTACTGCTGCTTAGCTCTATCTGCAACTATTTGCGGGGCGTGGATAATGTTGTCGCGCACAGATTCAATGCGGTCGATCGCCTGATTGATCTGTTCTTCGCTGAGGTCTTGGCGCTGTGACAGCAACTGCACCAGCGTATCGCGGTCGAATTGAGACAAGCGTTCTCTCAGCGCTTTAAATCCGGCTTCCGGGTCGTTTAACAGCGTTTGAAACTCGCGCTCGATCGCTTCAGGATTGAGTTCTTCCTTATTAGTATTGCGGAGATAGTCTTCTACCTTTTGCCGCAATTCTTGGGCTTTCGATTGCGCTTGCTCTTGCAATTCTTGAGCTCTAGAAATAACGCGATCGCGAGAACTTTCGAGCCGCCCGATTAACTGATCGGCTTCCTCTGGACTGAAATCTTCCCGCTGACCGAGCAACTGCACCAAAGTATCGCGGTTAAACTGCGAAAGGCGATCGCGCAAAGCCTCAAAACCAGCATCCCGGTCTTCCAAAAGCGCTTGGAAATCCCGTTCGATACCTTCAGGATTCAGCTCATCTTTGCCAGTCGATCGCAAATAATTCTCAATCCGGCTCCGCAAATCTTGAGACTGTTCTTCACCAGCAGCAGCTTGCACAATTTCCAACACTTCTTGTCGGACACCTTCAAGCTGTTCGGCAATTTCCGTCACCTGTTCCGGAGCAAACCCCTCGCGGCGGCTTAGAATCCCTACAAAATAATCGGGATTAAACAGCTCTAACTGTCGCAACACCGCCCCAGGAGAGGCTTCCGGGTCGTAAATAACATCCCTAAATTCCTGCTTGATTGTCTCCCGGTTGAGATGCCACGGTTGGGCATTCATCAAGTAGTTTTCCACATCTGCCTTAGCTGTATTGAAAGGCAGCGCAGGCACTTTGTCACCCACCTGAGAAGCCAAAGATTTAGCTTTTTGAGTCCCTTGTGCTGTCAGTTGTTGCAACTGACCAGAGATTTTTTCCACATCCAAATCCGACAAATCCGTCCGCGACAAAACAGTGCCCACAAGAGCTTCCACACCCAACTGCATGGCTCGCTTCATGCCGCTGCTGGATTCCGATTTGTTTTCCCTACTTTCGAGAATTTGAGACAGCTTGGCGTTGAGTTCGTCAGACTTCAGCAAATCGGGAGCCGCAAACTTGAGAAAATCAACCAACTCTAAATTCGGGTCTCTCTGCTCTTGCTGCTTGCCGAAAGTTTGCTTCCAAACACCTTCGAGTTGGTCAGCAACTTGAGTTATTTCCTCTTGAGAAAAGTCGGTGCGACTCTTAACTAAATCCACAAAAGTCTGGCGGTTAACATTCTTCAGAACGTCGCTTCCGGCAAGAGATTTGATATCTGCATCGCCCAGCAACTTTTCAAATTGACCGCGAATTTCCTTAACATCTAATTTCGGTAACTGCAAAGAACCCACATAATCTTGCAGTGTTTCGCGAATGCTATCCGGGTCTACGGCCGAACTCAATTCGCGACGGACAGCGGCAACAGATGCCTCTACAGTATTGACCATTTGGTCGCTAGCCATCTTGCCGCCGATCGCAGCACCAGCAGTACCCATGACGCCTTGAAGCCCTGAAAAAGCAGTTTTTATCAAGGAACCGATCATAGAACCGACGGCGCTAGAACCGAGCCACACCAGCGTTAAAAAGTACGCAGCCCAGATTACCACACCAATAATTGCCGCTCCGTCTACCGAGGCAATTGAAGTTAGTTTGACTGCCAGAAAACAAGCCAAAAATAAAGCCAGGTTAACGGTGACTAAAATCCAACCCCCGACTAAACCTTCGATTTTCCGAACTTTCTTGCCTAAACTTTCGGACTCATCATCATCGTCATCGTCGGGTAAAGCCTCGTCCCAATTTGAGATTTTGGCGGCGATCGAGAAATTTGTTAACAGGAACTGGAAGCCGAAAGCCATGATGACTCCGGCAATTAATGCCACGAAAAACTGCGGGCTTAAAAACATCAGCCCTCCGATATCGGGGTGGTCAAATGGCACATCCATTTGTACAGGCATTTCTACTGGCATTTGTACTGGCACTGGCATTTCTACTGGCATTTCTACTGGCATTTGGCCCCTATTGACTTGGGGAGTGTACAGCGACATTAATAACTCGCTTTGAAACATAATTTCCCTCCTAAGTTTTTATGCCTAACTCGGCATAGCGAAAATAGTCCCCAACTTTTTTATAGGGGATTTTGTAATCTTTAGATGATGGTTTGTGTTGGTTTGGCTTTATCTTAGGGAAAGCCTTATTAGTGAAATTGGAATGAGTAGTAAATCAGTTCTCTAGTTATCTCATCCTTACTGCTTATTATGGCTGTGGAAGCGAAAAAATAAATCCGTCTAAAGTCAGAAATTAGTTTTGATGCGAGTGGTAGCAGCAGAGTTCGCATAAAACTGGCAAGTTTGAGGCGGGCGCCATCGCCACCAACGATCAATAGTAATAAAGTGCGAAGCGCTTCAGCCTAGATATCCTATCGTGGGCTACCTAGTTGAGGATTCCGTTTGATTTGTAGGTTCAAAACGAGGTAGTAATTCCGAGGGATTGAGCTGCATAATCAGTCGGTTGCGATCGAGGGTTTCTAGATCTAATTGCAGGCAATTCAACAAACATGATATCGGGTGCGCCGCAGTCTATGCTACGAATTTTTGCCGCAGCATTTACCCTCACAGTTGCGAAGGCTGCGAATACAGCCGTACTCCTCAAAACGTTGACTGTGTTTGCGAACAGTAGGATAGGCCAGTAAATATAAGGGAATCCCGATTATTTTGTAAAGCAATCGACCAGCAGCATGAACAATATCCCAAATTTCGCTTAAATTAGGTTCTCGAACAAATTCTCCTATTTCATCTTTTAAAGCAAGCCACTGAGATTGCACAGTAGGAGAGTGACAATTATCAAATACTGCCATACCTTTTTCGTAGTTTTGCCAAATTTTATTCATATATTTAATCAAATCCGCCTCACCTCTGATAATATCAGAAGTTAATCTGAGATTACAATCCTTCGGTATTTTAAGGAAATCAGCTATGCGACTCTCTCAAATGCTTTTTGTCACCCTGCGCGAAGACCCCGCAGAAGCAGAAATTCCCAGCCACAAACTATTACTCCGTGCCGGATATATCCGGCGCATCGGTAGCGGCCTTTACGCTTATCTCCCTTTGATGTGGCGAGTTCTCAAAAAAGTCTCTCAAATTGTGCGCGAAGAAATGGACGCTACCGGCGCTCAAGAATGTCTCCTCCCGCAATTGCAACCGGCAGATTTGTGGCGAGAATCCGGCCGCTGGGATACCTATACTCAAGCTGAAGGTATTATGTTTTCCATGACAGACAGGCAGCAGCGAGAATTGGGGCTGGGCCCAACTCACGAAGAAGTAATTACTACAATTGCTAAAGATATGATTCGTTCCTATCGGCAATTGCCTTTACATCTTTATCAAATTCAAACTAAGTTTCGCGATGAAATCCGCCCGCGTTTTGGCTTGATGCGCGGTCGCGAATTCATTATGAAAGATGGCTATTCTTTCCACACTAACGAAGAAAGTCTGAAAAAAACTTATCAGGATATGGCTCAAGCTTATAGCAATATGCTGCGCCGATCGGGCTTGCAATTCCGAGCAGTAGATGCTGATTCGGGAGCAATTGGCGGTTCTGGTTCTCAAGAGTTTATGGTGCTGGCTGAAGCGGGCGAGGATGAAGTTCTTTATACTGAAGACGGTCAGTATGCCGCGAATGTGGAAAAGGCTGTCTCGATGCCTGCTGATGCCGAACCGTCGCCCTTTGCAACTTTTGAAAAGCGGGAAACGCCGGGAACTGAAACAATTGATAAACTATGCAAGTTTTTGAAATGTTCTCCGACGCAAGTTGTCAAAAATGTGCTTTACCAGGCAGTTTACGACAATGGTATCACAGTCTTGGTATTGGTAAGCATTCGCGGCGACCAAGATGTGAATCAGGTAAAGTTGCTCAATGAATTGACGAAGTTAGCAGGCAATTATCAAGCTAAAACAGTTTTATTTTTGACTGTTCCGGATGCGGAAGCTCAGCGGAAATGGGCGGCTAAATCTTTACCTCTCGGTTATATGGCTCCCGATGTTGCTGATGATTATATAGCTGGAAGTAAGGAGGTAAACTCTAAGTTTTTGCGTTTAGTCGATCGCACTGCAGTTGACCTGACAAACTTTGTCACCGGTTCAAACGAATCAGGATACCACGTCGTCGGGGCCAATTGGAACAAAGAATTTCCTCTACCAGCAACGGTTGTGGGTGTCAGGACGGCGAAAAAAGGCGATCGGGCAGTGCACAACCCCGAACAAACCTTGCAAAGCGCCAGAGGCATCGAAGTCGGCCACATCTTCCAATTAGGCACAAAATACTCCCAAGCAATGGGCGCCACCTACACCAGCGAACAAGGCGAAGAAATGCCCTTTGTGATGGGCTGCTACGGCGTCGGCGTGTCGCGGCTAGCTCAATCGGCCGTAGAACAATCCTACGACAAAGACGGGATAATTTGGCCAGTGGCGATCGCCCCGTATCACGCCATAATTAGCATCCCCAATATTTCCGACGCCCAACAAGTAGAAGTCGCCGAAAAACTCTATGCAGAACTCAATCAATCAGGCATTGAAACGTTACTAGATGACCGCGATGAACGAGCAGGAGTTAAATTCAAAGATGCCGATTTAATCGGCATTCCCTATCGCATTGTTCCGGGTCGTTCGCTGAAAGCAGGCAAAGTTGAAGTCGTGGAAAGAGCAACTCACAAATCCCAGGAAATTTTCATTGATGAAGTAAATTCTACGTTGAAACAGTGGATTGAAGCCGCCGTCAGCTAAGACTTTTTAATCAGTAAGGTGCGCGCTGCACCTACATTTAAAATCGCAATCTGCGCGGTCTACACCCTACATTAGCTCCCCTTTTGGGAGCATCTCAATGAAAGCACTCCAGCTAGAAATTGGAGTTTGGAGGCAAGAGACAGGAGGCAGGAGGCAGAAGAAGTGTTTTTACAAATATGAGATACTCCCCCCTCTTCCCTCTTCCTTCTTCCTTCTTCCCTCTTCCTGACATCCGTTACATCCGTTACATCCGTTACATCCGTTACAGAATCCGTTGCCGAACTTCCTTGAGATGTGAAATTATCTAAAACTTAAAACTCGATATGAATCTGAACCTAAATCAGTTTCTTCGATTCCCTCAATCCCGAATTGGGCGGTACTTAGCCCAAGTAACTGTCGTTGCGGTCGCTTACGCCGTGGGGGCGAGGCTAGCAATTTCAATTCAAGGTGTCAATCCTTTTGCTGCCTCGGTGTGGCCACCGGCAGGAATTGCCCAAGCCGGACTTTTATTGTTTGGGAGTAAAGTCTGGCCGGCCATAGTTTTGGGCACATTTCTGCTAAATTTTGTTAACCCAAATGAACAGATATTTGCGGTTTGGCTGGGAGGAAACGCCGGGGCAATTCTGCAAGCGGTTTTTGCAGTAACTGCCCTGAGCTGGTTCCGGTTTCGTCCCTCTCTCGAACGTTTGAAAGATGTAATTAATTTAATCTTGTTTGGCGGTCTAATTGCTACTCAAATCAGTTGCACTATTGGCGCATTTTCTCTATCTTTAGCTGGGAAAATAGAGTGGAGTGAATATTGGTCTGCTCGATGGAATTGGTGGTTGGGAGACACAATGGGAGTTTTAATTATAACTCCCTTAATTTTAATATTTATTCGTCCTCAAGTAACCGCAAATCGTTTAAAACTACAAACAGGAACCCAGAAAAATTATTTAATTGAGCGAGGAGTATGGTTAATATTATTGATCGGGGTGAGCTGGCTGGTATTTGAGTCGAAACATGAAGCTTCGATTTCTCGTTATCCCCTGGAATATTTGCCGTTTCCTTTGATCATGTGGGCTGCGCTTCAATTCGGTCAGCGAGCTGCTGTCATAGCATCGTTTATTGTCTCAATCATCGCAATTTTTGGCAGTTCTCATGGAGGGGGGCCCTTCACAGCCAAAGCAGACAATATTAATCAGGCTATATTATTTTTGCAAGCTTTTATGGGTGTAATTACGATTACCTCGCTATTATTGGCAGCGACAGTAGCTGAACGCACATCAGCAGAGTATTCTCTGCGGGAGAGCGAAATTAAATATCGAGAATTGGTGGAAAATGCTAGCAGCATTATTATGAAATTGGATGCTAATGGCCATATTACTTTTTTTAACGAATTTGCCGAAAAATTCTTTGGTTACAAAGAGGAAGAAATTCTGGGAAAAAATGCCTTGGGAACCATTATTCCACCGACGGACTGTGAAGGAAATAACTTAGAGTTGGTTTATAGTCAAATTTTACAAAATCCCGATCGCTTTACCAGCTATGAAAATGAAAGTATCCGGCGCAGTGGCGATCGCGTTTGGGTATCTTGGGCAAATAAACCGCTGGTTGATTCAGCGGGCAAACTTTTGGGCATCCTCTGCATCGGCACAGATATCACGGATCGCCGAAAAGCTGAAATAGCGCTGCAAAAGCTGAATGAAAAGCTGGAAATCCGAGTTGAAGAGCGGACAAATGCCCTGAAACAAAGCGAACTTCAACTACAGAAACAGAAATCGGCATTAATTGATTTAGCCAAAAATAAAGCGCTGAATCAAGGCGACTTAACCAAAGCGCTTCAAGAAATAACTCAAACTGCTAGCCGTACTCTGGAAGTTGCCCGATCGAGCGTCTGGCTGTACGATCGCACTAAATCCAAGATGGAGTGCCTAGATTTGTTTGATCGCACTCTCAACCAGCACTCACACGGTTTGAAATTAACAGCAGCAGACTATCCTGTCTATTTTCAAACACTGCGAGAAGAACGCGCAATTGCTGCCTTTGACGCGCAAAACGATTTTAGAACTAAAGAATTTGCGGAATCTTACCTAATTCCTTTGGGCATCACTTCTATGCTAGATACGCCGATTCAAATAGGCGGAGAAACAGCAGGAGTTCTCTGTTTAGAACACGTAGGAATGCCCCGCTTTTGGACGATTGAAGAACAAAGTTTCGCTGTTTCTCTAGCAGACTCTGTAACTTTCGCAATGGAAGCGCGAGAACGCCAGCGGGCTGAAGAAGCGCTGCGGCAAGCTGAAGAAAAATACCGCAGCATTTTTGAAAATGCGATCGTCGGCATTTTTCAAACTACCCCAGATGGGCAATATCTCAGCGCCAATCCTGCTTTGCTTCGCATTTACGGTTACAGTTCACGCGAGGAATTGGTCGGCACACTAACTGATATTAGCCAACAACTTTATGTTGACCCCAATCGCCGCGCCGAAGTTGTCCGCTTCATAGAAGAACAAGGAAAAGTATCGGATTTTGAATCTCAAATTTACCGCCGAGATGGCAGCATAATTTGGATTTCGGAAAATACTTATACCGTGCGCGATTCCTACGGAAATTTGCTTTATTACGAAGGTACTGTTCAAGATATCACAACTCGCAAACAAGCTGAGGCAGCTTTGCGCTTAGAACAAGAAAAATCCGACCGTCTCCTACTCAACGTTTTACCGCAACCAATCGCCGATAGATTAAAACAAGACCAAAGCATCATCGCCGATACATTTGCCGAAGTAACAGTATTGTTTGCAGATATAGTCGGTTTTACCCAAATTAGTTCCCAAATTTCTCCCCCCGAATTAGTTTCCTTGCTTAACGACATTTTTTCCACATTCGATCTCCTAGCAGAAAAGCACGGATTGGAAAAAATTAAGACCATTGGCGACGCTTACATGGTAGTAGGAGGATTGCCAATGCCCCGCAGGGATCATGCAGAGGCGATCGCCCAAATGGCCATCGATATGCAGCAGGCAATTACTGACTTCAGCAATATCCACAATCAAGATTTCAGCATCAGAATCGGCATCAACAGCGGCCCGGTTGTCGCCGGAGTCATCGGTATTAAAAAATTTATTTACGATTTGTGGGGAGACACCGTTAACACCGCTTCCCGCATGGAATCTCACGGCTTGCCGGGGTGTATTCAGGTAACAAAGACAACTTATCAGCAGTTGCGAGAAAAGTATTCCTTTGAAAGTCGCGGCGCGATCGAAGTTAAAGGCAAAGGCGAGATGACTACTTATTTACTAAAATGCCGAAAATAGCTTTAATAAAGGTTTTTCTCTAAAAGTAAGGGCGATCGCACTTTCAAATGTGCGATCGCCCTCATTTTAATTTAGCCAAGTTTTTTAAAGCTTGTAAAGATTAATTCCAGCTTCCTTCGCCATGATTTCCAAACCCTTGTGTTGCAAGGTTTTAATTGCCTTTGTAGAAAGGTGCAATCTTACCCAGCGCTTCTCCTGCGGCCACCAAACCCGCTTCCACTGCAAATTGGCGTCTTGCAATTTGTGAGTGCGGTGGTGCGAGTGAGAAACTGCAAAACCGTTATTAGCCTTCTTTCCCGTTAGCTGACATTTCCGTGACATACTTCCCTCCAGATTACTGTTTTTTGCGTGCAGCATTTCATTATACCCGAAGGAAGAAGGAAGAAGGAAGAAGGAAGAAGGAAGAAGGCTTGACTTATCCCTTTACCAATAGAAATAGACTCTTACTCCCCCCCTTAGCAAGGGGGGGTTGGGGGGGTTAATTACATTGCACGTTCAGTCAATTTTGTCAAGACTTGATTCGATCGCTCGACAAAATCCTTCATCCCTTCAGCATCGAAACCCTTCTGGGCCATCAAAGCCAAGTCGTAAACGTGGTGACAAATCATACTCGCCAACTGACTTGACGGAGACTCCCCGCCGCCTTGAATAATCGCACCCTGACTCAAACTCGCCAGATTTTGAATCAGCGGGTGAGAGGTATTCACCAGCAAAACGTGTTCTTCGGGGAATTCGGCGGCTTGCTGCTGCAAAAGCGCCGTCATATCGCGCATCCGGCGCAAAGCTTCCGGCAAAAGTACGATCGCAGGTGGCGTCGCCTCCGCAGAGTCAGACTTCAAAGCTTCTGTGCGAATGTTCACTTTCGGCTTATTGAGAGCTTTTTGGAACATCTCTTTAACTTGTTCGCTGCGAGTTTTATTCGTCGCCGGATCGACGATTTCCGCTTCTTTCTCTTTGTCAATTAGCGTTTCGTCGATGTCGGAATCAACCCGCGAGAATTTGACATCTGAGTATTCTCTTTCCAAGAAGCTGATAAAGTGCGTGTCGATGAAAGAATCCATAAACAGCACTTCTAAACCTTGGCTTTTGTGCATTGCCACGTAAGTTGCTTGAGACGCCGGATCTGTACAATAAAAAACGCGATTTTCGTGGCGTTTTTGATTGCGTTCCAAATACTCTTTTAGAGTCGTGTAAGGCTGGGTGGAACTAGAATTTTCCGACTTCGGAGTGACATCTTGCCACAAATCTCCTTCCTCACTTTGCACCTGAACTTCTGGTGTTACAGTTTCTGGCTTCTCGGCTGTTGGTTCGTAGGTGCTGCGGTAGATTAAAATATCTTCGACTTGCTTTTTGAACTTGTCATCGTTGAGAGTTCCGAACTTGACAAAAGTGCCGATATCTTGCCAGCAGCGGATGTATTCGTCACGGTCGTCGCGGTAGAGTTCTTTCAGGCGATCGCCCACTTTTTTCGCAATATAATCAGCGATTCTCCGCACAGTGCGATTGCTTTGCAAAGAACTGCGAGAAACGTTCAGCGGAATGTCGGTACTGTCAATAACGCCCCGCAGCGGCATCAAGAATTTCGGGATAATTTCTTCGCAGTGGTCGCTGACAAAAACCTGGTTGCAGAATAGCTTAATATTGCCTTGGGTAACATCGACATCCGGGCGCAGTTTGGGAAAGTAAAGAATCCCGTTGACAATGAAAGGATAATCTGTATTCAGGTGTACCCACAACAGCGGCTCGTCTTGGAACGGGTAAAGGTAGCGGTAGAGTTCCAAGTAATCTTCTTTTTGCAAATTGCTGGCTGAGTCCCGCCAAATTGCTTTGTGCTTGTTGAGTTCCTCTCCCTCAAATTTGATGGGAACTGGCATGAAATCGCAGTAAGTTTTGATTAACTGCTTAATGCGAGTCGGTTCTAAATATTCTTCTTCTTCGTCTTGGAGGGTAAGAGTAATAGTAGTGCCGCGTTCCGTGCGGGAAGATTCTGATAGTTCAAAAGCGGGAGAACCGTCGCAAGACCAGTGTACTGCTTGGGAGCCTTCTTGGTAAGAAAGAGTATCAATCTCTACTTTCTTCGCCACCATGAAAGAAGAGTAGAAACCTAGGCCGAAGTGACCAATGATTGCGTCGTCGCCACTGCCTTGGTATTTTTGAATAAATTCTTCTGCGCTGGAGAAAGCGACTTGGTTGATGTATTTTTTTACCTCGTCGGGGGTCATGCCGATCCCGTTATCGGAAATTGAGAGGGTTTTGTTTTCTTTGTCGATCGCTATGTTGATTTGCGGTTCGCCCATGTCGCCGCCGTATTCGCCGGAACGGGAAACCATTTTGAGTTTGGCAATGGCATCGACGCCGTTAGAAATTAGTTCCCGCAAGAAGACTTCGTGGTCAGTGTATAGCGACTTCTTGATAATCGGGAAAATATTTTCGGTATGGATTGAGATTGTTCCCTGTTCTAAAACTGTCATAATTTTTCTCTCTGATGACTGCTAATTGCTTAGAAATAGCTATTTAATGATTTTCGGCGATCGTGCTCTCTTCTGCAAAAGGGATTACCACAAAAAGATGATTCGGTTTTCCCCACATCTTGCACAATTCTCAATTAGCCTTTCACGGGCGGGTTCTCCTGTCCAACCCCTACTCCCCACAAGATATTTCAATTTTTGTGGAACAGGCCCAAAAGCCTGTTAAGCGAACATGGTGCAAGATGTCAGTTGCCCTCACATAGTAGCTCACAAAGGCAACTGCAGGAGAAAGGTGCTGCCGGAACCCAATTCGCTGCGGGCGCTGAGGCTGCCGCGGTGTGCGCGGGCGATGGTTTGGGCGATCGCCAATCCCAGTCCCGAACCGCCGGTATTGCGCGAGCGATCGCTGTTGACTCGGTAGAATCGATCAAATATTCGCTCTAAATCTGCCGCCGCGATCCCAATACCGGTATCTTGAACCTGAACGATCGCCTCGATGTGATTGCAATCTAAAATAACTGTTACTTTCCCGCCCGCCGGAGTGTATTGAATGGCATTAACAATTAAATTAGCAACTAAGCGATAAAGTTGGTCGGAATTGCCGACAACATTTAATTGCTGTTGCACCCGCACGGACGATGTTAGGGCTACCTTAGAAGCGATCGCCATTGCTGCCAATTCCTCGACTAAATCGCTCACCAAGTCATTCAAACAACACAATTGAGGGCGATCGCGTATCGCCTGATTATCCATGCGAGCCAGCAGCAGCAAATCAGCAACTAACTGAGTCAACCGTCGGTTTTGGCGATCGATCGTCCGCAAAATTTCCCGCGCTTCTTTTTCATCTAATTGAGGCGTCAACAGGGCCGATTCTACTGTCGCCTGGGAAGCCGCTAAAGGCGTTCGCAATTCGTGGGCTGCATCCGCTGTAAACTGTTGAATTTGTCGGTAGGAAGAGTAAATCGGTTTCATGGCCAATCCTGCCAACAACCAACTAGCAAAGCCTATCAAAATCAATGCTGTAGGCAATCCTAATTTCAAAACCCATTTCACTGTACTGAGATAATCATTGAAGTCTTGCAGGCTCCTGCCAACTTGAAAATATCCCCAATCTTGCTGTGTTTGGGTGTGTAGCGCTACAGAAATTTGGTGGTAAACATTGCCTTTAGTGTCAGTTATTGTTTGCCAGTATTCGGAGTTAAATTGGAGGGGTAATTCTTCGGGATAAGCGCCTGCTGTAGCAATTAATTTCCCCGAATAATCAAATAAACGAATATAGTAATAGCCTTGGTTGATAGCGCTTAAAATATGGCGGCTTGGCAACTGTTCTTTAATGCCTTTAACTCCAATTAGCCGGAGGTTGGGCAAAAGTTCGTTTACTATTGGCTCCAAGCGTCCGGGCTGCTGCAATTTGAGTTCTAGGCTGTCGTGTAGCGTCCCCGCTACCGATTCTAATTCCCGGTCTATGGCTACCCAGTGAGCGTGGGCGATCGCCTTATATACGCCAAATCCCAACAAGCTTAAAATCAAACCCATTACAGCCGCATAGGAAATGGCTAATTGCCAGCGAGTTCGGTTAAATAGTTTATTTTGATTCATTTAAACTTAGATTTTATATAATTTATAACGAAGACCAACTGTTACAAATAAGGGCGAAATTTTAGGTATGTAGTTGCGCTTCAGCGCTCTTAGCTAGCTCTGTCCGGCGTCTTAAATCTGAACCATACAAAAAGCCAAAAACCCCTATTTCACGTTCCGATTTTTGAGACTTCAATCAAGGAAGATTGCTTGGGGGAGCTTGGACTCAGAATTAAAACGCTGAAACTTAGTAGGCTCGTTACTCATTTTGACCCGGCTAAGCGTTCTTAGCTTAGGAAAGAGCGCTGAAGCGCAACTACATACCTTTGTGCCAGTTGGCCTTAGTCCTCTAATTGTTAAGAACAGGCAAGATGCCTGTCCCACAAAAATTAAATTTTATTGTGGAGGCGAGCGGAGAACCCGCCCTACTTTAATTTCTCATGCGGTATCCGACGCCGTGAACGGTTTCAATTAAATTCGCGCCGCCAACCGACTCAAGTTTGCGTCGCAGCAAGCGCACTTGAGCTGCTACCACATTGCTAAAGGTATCTGCACTCGCCTCCCATAGCTGATTCCGAATTTGGTCAGTGGTGATAATTTGGTTGGGATGTTTCATAAAGTATTCTAGCAGTTGAAACTCTTTGTTTGTTAGAGCAATTATCTGGCTGTTGCCACTTCGATCGAGATGGCACACAGTTCGATTTCCGCAGTCCAAAACCAGATTTCCTACCTGTAGCTGTTGCGGTTGAATTTGGGGCGATCGCCTTTGCAAAGCCCGCAATCTTGCTAACAGTTCCGCCATTCCAAACGGTTTAACTAAATAATCGTCAGCCCCGGCATCTAGTCCCGCAACTTTATCTTCCATTCGGTCTTTGGCTGTTAGCATCAAAACGGGCAGTGCGCTATTTTTAGCACGCAATCTCCGCAGCAGTTCCAATCCTGACAATCCTGGTAGCAACCAGTCAAAAATAGCTAGGTTATATTGCGTCCACTGACTGTCTAAATATTCCCAAGCTTCACTGCCATCTAGGGCCCAATCAACTATATATTTTTCCTGCTTTAAAGTGCGATCGATCGCTTTCCCTAAATCTGGCTCATCTTCAACTAACAAAACTCTCATAACTCTAATTTATAGCGGTAAATCCTTATACATTGTTAGCGATCGGCAGCATCTACCCCAATCTTTAAGCTCACATACTGAGATGAAATCAGCATGAAATATTCTGAATTCGCAGAAAAAGAGAACAGTTGACAATTATTGACAACAAGCTGGTAATGTCTTATAATCTACCACGAGTAAATTTTTGAGAAAAATTTTCAATAAGTTATGACAGATTTATCCGATCGTCCCGCCATTAAAAAGGCTGGGCGCTGGAGTCGCCGCCAACTGCTACAGCTAGGAATAGCTGGGGCTGGGGTAGCGGGCGGCGCGATCGCACTTCAAAACTTGACTCGCAAACCGACATCAGCCGCGAGAATACCGCCCATCCCCGCAGATGCACTCACCGTCAGCAATATTAACCCGATGCAAATTGCGCGGGATTTTGATTACGGCACGGTGACGCGCGAAAACGGGCGCACGGTACGCGAATTTCGCCTGGAAGCTAATACTTCGATCGTCCAACTTAACAGCGCCGTCGCTTTCAACACCTGGAACGTCAACAATCGCGTGCCGGGGCCGACATTGAGGGCAACTGAGGGCGATCGAATCCGCGTCATTTTTTATAACAAAGCCGGACATTCTCATTCGCTGCACTTTCACGGCGTTCATACCAGCGAAATGGATGGCGTTAAACCAGTGAAAAACGGTTCGGTATTTATTTATGAATTCGATGCCAATCCTTACGGATTGCATCTATATCACTGCCATATTGAACCCGTAACTCGCCATGTAGGTAAGGGACTATATGGAATGTTCATCATCGATCCGCCAAAACCCCGCCCTCCCGCCGATGAAATCTTATTAATCATGGGAGGATACGACGTAAACGACGACGAAAAAAACGAACTTTACGCTTTTAACGGGTTGCCCAATTATTACATGAATAACCCGATCCCTATTTACAGAAATCAGCTAATCCGGCTGTACGTTCTCAACCTGATTGAGTACGAAGCGGCAGTAACCTTCCACCTGCACGCCAACTTTTTTGACGTATATCGCACGGGAATGACTTTAACTCCCAGTGAAAGAACCGATGTAATCACAATGGGAGTAGCTGAACGGCATATTTTAGAATTTACCTACGGCTACGCTGGAAAATTTATGTTTCATCCCCATCAAGATGCGATCGCCGAAGCAGGCTGCATGGGGGTATTTGATGTCATCACTTAAACCAAATCCTGCTACCACGGTGCGCCGATTCAAATAAAGTATGAAATTATTTGACAAGCTCGATCGCAAATAGGTAGAATGAATAGCTCGCAAATAATTGAGAATTATTCTTAATAACTTGCGAAACCAAAGGCACATAACGTAAAAATTAGCAACTGCCATGTTATCCACATTTCGTTTATTACCTAGAGTCACTGCTACAGCCATCCTCGTTGCTCTAGCTGGTTGCGCTTCCCCCACAGCCAGCAACACCGACAGTACACCCTCACCCGCTGCCACAGCCAGTCCCGCATCCACAAGCGGTCACAGCGGGCATCACGGCGGCAAAAAAGGCGGCATCAACATCAATACTGCCATTCTTTCAGAGTTAGATAAACTTGAAGCCAAGTTAGGAGTGCCGGCACTTTCTAACAAAATTCAAGCCAGCCGCCCTTACGGAAAAGTCGAAGAATTGGTTTCAAAAAATGTCATTACTCAAGCGCAATTCGACCAAATCAAAGACTTGGTAACTATTGAAAATGTGGTGCTGACAGGCGAACCCAAAGATGTAGACTACATGACTAAACTTGGCTTGATGAAAGGGCATCTTTTCGTAGCCCAAGAACTCTTGGATCAAGGCAAACCAGACCAGGCAGAACCGCACATCGGGCATCCAGTAGAAGAAATTTATGCCGATGTGGAAGATCAGCTAAACGAGCGTAAAATTCCTGAATTTAAGGCTACTTTAATTAAATTGCAGGATTTAGTTAAAGCGGGTGCAAAAGATCCGGCTCAAGTCAAAGCGGAATTTACCACATCAATGCAAGCAGTTGATGGAGCAATTGCCGCCCTTCCCGAAACGCAGCGAAAAGATCCGAAATTCGTGCTGCAAGTGATTAACGGCTTGTTGGATACAGCTAATTCCGAATACGGAGCTGCAGTTGCTAACGGCAAAATTTCCGCAATAATTGAATACCAAGATTCGCGGGGTTTTGTCATGTACGCGGAAAGCCTGTACAAAGATATCGCCGAGCAAGTGGCTAAAACTAGCCCGCAAATCGATAAAGCAATTGTTGCCAACATGACTGAACTTAAGACAAGTTGGCCCAGTGCGATCGCGCCTGCGGCCCCAGTAAAAACGACCGAACAAGTCAACCAGCTAGTTAAAGCGATCGAAAGCGACAGCCAAAAAGTTGTCAAACCCGCATCTTAAAAAAGTTAACTCAAACCGCCAACGGTAATTGGTAAAACAAATTACCAATTACCTCCAGATATTACCTCAACTAAAAAGATGAATTTTAGCGAAGCATTGCCCACATTTGTAATTACTCTCCGCGAAGGAGTCGAAGCCGCCTTAGTTGTCGGAATCGTTCTCGCTTGCCTCAAAAAGTCGGGACAAAACTATTTAAGCCCTTGGGTTTTTGGGGGTGTTGGGGTTGGACTTATTGCCAGCGCTTTGATAGGTGTACTGTTGGTCTGGACGATGCAAATTTTGTCCGCATCCAATCAGCCTTTTGCACCGATTATGGAATTGCTGCTAGAAGCAATCTTTGGGCTGATAGCGATCGCAATGCTGAGCTGGATGCTGATTTGGATGACCAAGCAAGCGCGATTTATGAAAGCCGAAGTTGAAGGCGCTGTAAGTGCAGCTTTAACGCAAAACTCTCATGCCGGTTGGGGCGTATTTAGTTTAGTTTTTATTGCTGTTTTGCGCGAAGGGTTTGAAACTGTTTTGTTTGTCGTCGCCAAGTTTCAACAAGGCATTATTCCAGCCCTCGGCGCTTTGGGCGGCATTCTCTCAGCCACCGGATTTGGTGTCCTGCTGTTTAAATGGGGAGTCAAAATTAATATCCGCCTGTTTTTCAAATATATGGGCATTTTATTGCTCTTCATTGTAGCGGGTTTAGTGGTCTCTACTTTGGGACTTTTTGACAGCGCGATAAATATTTTATCGCAAACAAATCGCGAATCAGCAGCAATGTGTTTCTATTACGAAAGATTTACTAAAATCCACTCTTGCATTCTCGGGCCGATGGTCTGGAATACCTCGCAACTGCTTCCCGAAGACAAGTTTCCAGGTTTGTTGTTGAGTGCGCTGTTTGGCTACACGGATAAGCTATATGTCGTGCAGGCGATCGCTTATTTCGTCTTTTTAATTACCGTGGGCGGCATCTACTTCCAAAGTTTGGCAGGTCGAGTGTTTTTCCCATTCAAAAAAACCCAGGCAAGTAAATAGGAAATTAAGTGCGATCGAAATACGATCGGCTTTTTAGTGGAAATGCAGGAGGCAGTTGTTTGTTGCTAATAACTAATGCGCCCATAAGTTAGAGCGCATTAGGAAATCAGCTATCTATTGATTGAAGGTAAAACGACCGTCAACTTTTTCTCCGTTAATATCCGCAGTAACTTTCACGGGATAACTTCCTGCATCTTTGCCGGGAAACACCACAGCGTAATGTTTGCCCTCAGCATCATACTTGAGAGCTAGGGTTTGCTGCTTTCCATTCGGCAACTGCACTTGAGCCGTCACTTTGGCGTTAGGAACTGGTTCCTTTTTCTCCCCTTTTTGCAAAAAAACATCTAAATGAGTTCCGGTAGCTTCTTTTTCAGTTACAAACTCTAAATAGTAAGCTCCAGACTTTACAACTTGCCCCCCTTTAGTTGCTGTTGCAGGAGCAGTGGCGGGAGTAGAAGACGCAGGTTGAGAGGCGACAGGAGGGGAGGCTGGAGTGCTATTTGGATCGCTTGCTTGGTCGCCTTTACTGCAAGCTCCCAAAAACAGCAATCCGACACTACCTAGAACAATTAAATTTGATTTGAGCGATTTCATTGGTTTGACTCCTTGCTGACGGACACTTATTAGAAAATATCACACATTAACTCTCTTCCCCTCTTCAATAACTGGCTGAGGTTTTTGAGGTAGTAAAAATTTCCCAAATTGAGCATACAAAGCTGGCAAAACTAACAGAGTTAGGGCTGTAGAAGTAAATAATCCTCCTAAAACTACTACTGACAGAGGTTGCAAAATTTCCTTGCCCGCCCCGCCTTCAAAGACTAAAGGTGCTAAACCCAAAGCTGATGTTAAAGCGGTCATCAGGATGGCGTTGAGCCGTTCCATCGAGCCTTTAATAATTGCTTCCTTAAAAGGCATTCCCTCGGCAAATTTAGTGTTGTAGTTGTCTACTAATAACAAGCCGTTGCGAGTGGCAACGCCAAATAAAGTCACAAAGCCAACTAAAGAAGCTACAGAGATGATGCCGCCCGTCAAAGCTACCGCAATTACTCCTCCCACTAATCCGATCGGCAAATTAATCATAATCATAGCAGTTGAAGCGATAGACTTGACCGACAAGTACATCAATACTGTAATTACCAAAAAGGCGATAGCGCTAAATATCATAATATTTTGCGAAGCTCTTTGTTCTGCTTCAAATTGACCGCCGTACTGGATAAAATACCCAAAAGGCAACTCTACCTCTCGTTTTACTTTAGCTTGAATTTCATTCACAACCGATCGCAAATCCCTACCTTTAGCATTAGCAGCCGCCACAATCAAGCGAGAAACATTCTCGCGGTTAATCGTATTTGGGCCAGTACCGTATTTTACTGTAGCAACTTGGGCGAGGGGAATCTTGTTGCCGCTGGGAGTATCAACCAACAAATTCTGAATAGTTTCTAAGTTATTTCTGGCTTCAGGCTGCAACCACACAACTAAATCAAAAGTTTGCTGCACCTCCAAAACTTGAGAAACTACTTTGCCGTTTAAAGCTGTCTCAATTATTTCAGAAAGCTCTCCAATTTTCAAACCGTATCTACCCGCAGCTTGACGGTTAAACTTAATTTGAATTTGTTGCACTGGCACCTGCGGTTCGAGTTGCAAATCCACAATGCCTTCAACTGTTTTCATTTGCTCTTCTACTTTGGCACCGATGCTGCGAAGTTGATCCAAATCCGGGCCAAAGATTTTGACAGCAATCTGACTTCTGACACCAGATAAAACCTCATCCATCCGGTGAGAAATAAAACCGCCGATATTTGGTGCAACTCCCGGCAATTTAGCAAACTCCTGGCGCAGCGATTCCAAAGTTTTCGGTCTGTTTTTCATGCCCTCCTCGCTTAAACCGATATCAATGTGAGCTAAATTGACTCCCGCAGCATCAGCATCTCCCGGAGCTCTGCCCGATCGCACTTGCACGTATTCAAACCTGCCATCATCCTTAAGTGCATCTTCAATAGCAAAAGCCGCGCTATCTGTTGTTTCCAAAGACACGCCAGGATAAAGCATAATAGTATTCACCAAAGTTTGCTCCTGAAACTCCGGTAAAAACACCCGTCCAAAGGAAGGCAAAATAATTAATGCAGCCACCATGCTAGCAGCAGCTAAAGCTAAAATAATCCCCGAAAATCGCATTGACAATTGTATAAAAAAATGATAGAGGCGCTTGCAAAATCTCGGCAGCCAAGGTTCCGCAGCACTCATACGTTTGGTAGGCAACAAAATAGCGCAAAGGGCCGGAGATATTAACAGCGACTCCAGGCTAGAAATCACAACAACTACCAAGTAAGTAATCCCCATCGGCGTAAAAATTCGACCTTCTACACCGGGCAAAGTAAAAATTGGCGAAAACACCACAATGCCAATAACAGTCGCTCCAATTAACGAATCGCGCACCTCCTGACTGCCATCAAAAATCACATCCATCACCGGGCGCGGATGAAGCGAAGACCTATTTTCTCTCAAGTTGCGGTAGGTATTTTCGGCATAGACGATCGCATCGTCGATCGCAGTGCCGATCGCCACCGACAAACCCCCCAAAGTCATCGTATTTAATCCCAGCCCCAGCCAATACATCGCCAGCAGCGCCAACAGCCAAGTCAGAAAGAAATCCAGCAAAACAACCGCCAGAGTGCGCCAATTCATCAAAAACGGGATGAGAATAAGGGTGACGATAATACTGCCTTCAACTAAAGCCGATCGCACATTCTCCACCGACGAATTAATATATTCTTCCTGTCGAAAAGTCACAGTAACTTTAATATCTTTTGGCAGAGCTTGCTGCACCTCAGCCATTGCTGCCTCAACCGCTTTAGTTACCGTCGGAGTATCAGCAACGGGCTGTCTGTTTACCATCACAATTACAGCTTTTTTGCCGTTAAAACTGCCGTCGCCCCGCTTGATTGCAGCACCAATCTTGACATCAGCTACATCACCAATTCTGACGGGCGTTCCTTGCCGAGAGGCGATCGCCGATTGCTGCAAATCTTCCACAGACTCAATCCGCCCCACCCCCCGGATTAAAGTTTCTCGATCCGGCGTAATTAAATACCCCCCCGGCGCGTTAACATTCGCAGCAGCAGCCGCTTCAGCTACTTGCTGCAACGACACATTAAATGCTTTCAACTTAGCAGGTTCTACTAATACTTGATACTGCCTTTCTTCGCCTCCGTAAGCCACCACTTGAGCAACCCCAGTCACTGCCAAAAGGCGATTTGTGACTTGCCAGTCAACCAGACGGCGCACTTCCATCAAAGGAGTAGTTTCTGATGTAAAAGCATAGGTAATAACAGTGCCCACAGGAGAAGTTGTAGGAGAAATTTGCGGTGTTTCTACTCCGGCGGGGAGTTTGCTTTGCGCTAGCTGCAACCGTTCTGTTATCAACTGCCGCGCTTGATAAATTTCAGTTCCCCAATCAAAGATTACCTTAACCGCAGAAAGACCCACAGCCGAAGACGATCGCACTGCTGTCACCCCAGGAGTTCCATTAATTGCACTTTCGATCGGCAGTGTTACCAAAGACTCGATTTCTTCCGGCGCGAGCCCCGGTGCTTCCGTCTGAATTTCGACTTGCGGGGGTGCAAAAGGAGGGAATACATCAAGCGACATTTGGGGGATGATAGAAAATGTCCACAGACTAACAATAATGGTGGCGATAACGACTAGCCAGCGGCGGTTAATTACCCATCTAAGAATAGTGCTGAACATTTTCTGATTTTATAGAGGTGATGACTACCAGCCACCGTTGGGCGATCGACGTTAAATAGCCATTCAATTTACGTTGACACCCAAAAATGAAATTAGGATGAAATCTTTTAACTTCCAACCTTGATTAATAAGTCATCTAAAATTTCAAATCTCAAATGATATAACCTGTCTTGCTATTTTTGACAAGGCAGCTTACAATAGTTATTATGCAAGCATCAAAACACTACTCGCACGCCCCAATCACCGAAGCCTTGATTGATATACAAGTTAAACTTCCACCAGAAGTTAAACTTGACAATTTGGCGCAGGTGTACTCCAGCATTCAGGCTGAGTATCCTCAGTGTGAAGGAGTGTTACTTTTTCAGGGACAAATGATGGCAGGTGCTAGTGTTGGGGCAACAGCCAGCCAATCTCCTATTGGCTATAGAGCCTCCCGCAACGACCAAAAACAAATTCTTCAACTGCGTTTAGATGCTTTCGCATTCAGTCGGCTTGCCCCTTACGACTGTTGGGAAAATTTTCGGGATGAAGCAAAACGACTGTGGAATATCTATCACTCACTGACACATCCAGAAGCAATTGTTCGTTTAGCACTCAGGTATATTAACAGGCTAGATATTCCTTTACCGATTGGCGATCTCAAAGAGTATTTGAGGACATTTCCGGAAGTTTCCGCTGACTTGCCACAAGGATTAAGTGGCTACTTTATGCAGCTACAAATTCCGCAAGAAAACTTGGGAACAATGCTGGTTCTCAATCAAACAATAGTTCCACCTCCCACACCTGATTTTGTTTCTATAATATTGGATTTAGATCTATTTATGGAAGGAGATATTCCTTCTAATGAAATAGAGCTTTGGCACATTTTAGAACAAATGCACGAACAAAAAAACATAGCTTTTGAAGCTTGTATTACAGAACGCACAAGGGAGTTGATTAACTGATGGCTACAATTACCCCCCTACGTCCAAATGGCGTTTCACCATCCTCAAAATTGCTGGTGGTAGAGCCAAAAGCCACACCTCAATTACAAAGTCCTGAAGGACGAAAAATCGCAGCACTAACTGATGAATTATTGCAGAATTTAACAGTTGTAAAACAATACTTACCAACTCTAGAAAGCATTGGCAAAATAGACTTGCAGCCAGTACCGCCAAAGCGTTCGGAACGAGTAATTATGCGCGCTCAGTTCAAAGGGCGTAAAAAACCTCTGCCGTATATTTTCGATGAAGCATGATCGTAGAACCTTTCTGGCAGCAGGTAAATGAATCAACACTCAGGCAAGGTGATTACCTGCCTGGGTGTCTCGTACCAATACCAGTATTTGATCCAACAAAGTTTGGAAAAAATAGTGAAATTCAAGACGTACAAATAGAAGTTAATGAACTAGATCTAATTGTTCTTACGCAAAGCTGCGATCTGGAGAGTAAAAAAGTAGCTCAGGTAGTGCTCTGTGCAATTTACCCCAATACGGTTCAGTTAAGGCTCAAACCCTGGTAAATTAGGTATTGTTTCCAAAAATGGAGAGTAAGTTAGCGTGCA